>JBQCJC010000534.1:0-9774 GCA_051953135.1 Thermoanaerobaculia bacterium
CCACAAGAACGAGATCCTCAAAGCGTCACCGCCGCGCGTCTCGGAAGAGATTCTCGAGTTGCTGCGGCGCGGCTGGTCGCGCGGCGCGATTCGCTTGATGGTCGACACCGGTCTCATCGAGCCGCTGCTGCCCGAGATCTACAACGCCATTCGCGGCGATCGCGCTCCGTACTTCTGGAAGATGCTCGAAGTGCTCGACCGCACCGTGCAGGCGGGACGGCGCATCTCCGATGCCGTGCTGCTTTCGGTGCTGATGCTGCCGTGGGTGATCGATGAGATCGAGGAAGAAGAGAAGCGCCGCGATCAGCGCATGCGCATCGGCGAAGTGATTCTCTTCATCCGCGAGCTCACCGAGCCGCTGTGCATGCGCAAGGCGCTGCCCGCGGGCACACGGCATCACATCGAACAGGCGCTCGAAACGCTGTGGCGTTTGCTCGAGCCGCCGACGGATCGCAAGGCGCAGTTCCGCGCGGTGTATCGCGAGCCGTTCAACGATGCGCTCGCGTTGCTCGAGCTCTACGCGTTGTCGTCGGGCCGTTACGTTGAGGTGTTCCGTCAGTGGCAGGCGTTCGCGGCGCGCGTGAAGCGCGCGCAGGAAGAAGCGGGCGGCGCGACTTCGACGAAACGGCGGCGGAGGCGGCGACGGTAATCTATCTCGACCATCACGCCACGACGCCGTGCGATCCGCGCGTGGTCGAGACGATGCTTCCGTTCTTCACGGAGCATTTCGGCAATCCCGCATCGATCGCGCATCATCACGGACGCAAGGCGTCGATGGCGATCGAAGAGGCGCGACTGACGATCGCGCGGTTCTTCGGTGTGTTGCCTCCGGAGATTTACTTCACCGCTGGCGCGACCGAGTCGAACAACATCGCGCTGAATGTCGTGAAGGCCGGTGACCACCTGATTACGAATCAGGCGGAACACAAGTCGATCATCGCTCCCGCGGAGCGCATGGCGAAGAACGGGGTCGAGGTCACGTTCCTGACGCCGGACCGCGAAGGGTTCATTCATCCTGATGCGATTGCCGCGGCGCTGCGGCCGAATACGAAGCTGGTGTCGATCGAAGCGGCGAACGGAGAGATCGGGACGATTCAGCCGATCGATGCCATCGGCGCGATCTGCAGAGAGCGAAAGGTGTTGTTCCACACGGACGCAACGCAGGCGATCGGGAAGATCGATGTCTCGCTCGCGAATGTGGATTTCGCGTCGATGTCGGCGCACAAGCTGTACGGCCCGAAAGGTGTCGGCGCATTGTTCGTGCGTCGCGGCGTTCGCGTCGATCCGGTGATTGTCGGCGGGGGACAGGAGCGCGGAGTGCGCTCGGGCACGGTGAATGTGCCGGCGGTCGTCGGCTTCGGTGCGGCGATGAGTCTTCGCGCCGCGGAGATGAAGGACGAAGCCGCGCGTCTCGTGCAGTTGCGCGACTGGTTGCGTGAAAAAATCGAGGAAGAGATCGACGGCGTTACGATCAATGGTCCTCGGGAGTTAAGATTGCCGGGTAATCTCAACGTCAGCTTTGATCGGATCGAAGCCGACTCGTTGATTCTGGCGATGAAGCGATTCTCGTTGTCGTCGGGATCGGCATGCAGCTCCGGAGATCGCGGGCCGTCTCGCGTGTTGAAAGCGATCGGCTCGTCCGACTCCGCGGCGATGGGGTCGATCCGATTCGGTCTCGGCGCTTCCAATACGCAGGAACAATTGACGATGCTGCTCGACGATCTCAGGCGCGTGGTGCGCAGACTGCGGGAGATCACGCCGGCATGAGTGCGATTCAACCCGGACGCATTCTGCTCGTTGATCACTCGCGCGGCGCGCTGCTGTTTCAGGAGACGATTCTTCGCCGCCGCGACATGGCCATTCTGACGTCGCTCGCGGGCTCGGAAGGGTTGCAGAAGGCGCGCGTGGAGAAGCCGAATCTCATCATCTTCGGCTACGACCTGTTCGACATGAACGCGCCGGAGTTCTGCCGCGAGATCCGGCACGACGATCAGACCCGCGCGATCTCGCTGTTGCTGGTCAGCGATCGCGAGCATCCGGAGCACGGCGATCTCTGTCTCTCTGCCGGATGCAATGACGTGATTTTTCGTCCGCTGCAAAAGCCGGAGCTCGATCAGAAGGTGGAGCGGCTGACGAACATCCCGGTGCGACGTCAGCTGCGCACGATCACGAAGATCGAAGTGTCGATGGAGAAGAACGGCCGTTTCGTCCTCGGCCGCAGCATCAATATTTCGTCGACCGGCATGCTGATCGAAGTCGATCGCGTGCTGCCGCACGAAGGTCCGGTGCGTTTGCATTTCTATCTGCCCGCGGATCCGAAGCCGCTGCAGATCATCGGGGAAGTGCTGCGCGCGGAATTCACGGGGTCGATGTCGAAATATGGGGTGCGCTTCCTGAGCTCGACGGAGGAAGATCGCCAGCGAATCTCGCGCTATGTGCACCGGATTCGTTCGCGGGAAAGTATTTGATGGCCACGCCTGCACAGACTCTCGACGAAGCCATTCGCCTCGCCCGTGCCGAAGAGTTCCTTCCGGCGCTGACGCTGTTCCTGGATGTGTACGGAACGGAAGACGCGCCGCCGATGACAACTCCGAAGTCGGCGAGCGGCTTGTCGTGGTTCGGTCTGTCGCTGGCGCTGGTGCGCAAGCAGATGAAGCCGGCGATCGATCTCTGCCGCCGCGCGATCGAGCTCGAGTTCTACAACGGCGATCACTACGCGAATCTGGCGCGCGTGTACATCGCGGCGAATAATCGAAAGAAGGCGCTCGACACGACGGAGCAGGGACTGAAGCTCGTCTCCGGCCACGATTACCTGCTCCAGGTCCGCAAGACCCTCGGCGTCCGCGCCCGCCCCGCGCTCCCATTCCTCGAGCGCAGCAATCCGATCAACGTCTCGCTGGGACAAGCCCGGCATCACAAGAAGTTGTCGGATCTGGAAGCGCGCCGAAAGAAGTAGTCAGGCGCGATTTTCGGGTGGAGACGGTCAGCAGGTCTCGAACCTGTCTGCAACGCCATGACTTCACCCGAAAACCTTCCGCGTTGCGCCCCGTAAACTCACTTCAAATGAAATCTCTTCGCGCTCCGCTGCTGCTCGCCGCCGGCATTCTCGTCGCGACTGCGATTTCGTTGCGAAGCGAGCGTTCGTTGTTGTGGGCGCTTGCGGGGCCGGCGGTGTTGTCGGCGACGATTGTGTTTGTGAGTGCGATGGAGCGCCGGTCGCGCGTTACCGCGATGGTGATTGCGATCGGGTTGTTTCTCTCCGCGGCGATCGTTGCGGTTGCCGACGCCTCGCACGTCTCGATGATGATGCCGATCCTCGGCGCGTGTTCTGTGGCGGTACTGTTGCCGCAGCGCTCGTGCGCCGCGGCGCAATCGTGATGATCGTTCAGCCGATCCACAATCCCTCGACGCGAACCTGCCAGCCACCATCGATACGGTTCACGTAATTCACGAGACCGCTGTGCCGCCACTGCAGCATGCACATGCGCGGCTGGAAGAAGTAGCGCATGCCGATCGTCGGCTCGATGGACGTTTCGGTGATGAGGCCTTCGTACGCTTCGGCGATGTAGTAGCCGAGGTCTTTGAAGCCGCCGTTGCGTGGGGCGAGTGGGCCGGTGACGCACCAGGTCAGCACGCCGGTGCGTTGATCGACATCCATCACGACGCCGCAATGCGTGATCGGACAACCGCACGACATGCCGAGCGGGCGGCCGATGAGCATGTCGCCGGGCTGAATGTCGAGCTCGCGCGTGAGCAGCGGGTTGTGCGGAATGATGATTTCGCGCGGTCCCGGATCTTCGGGGAAGTGTTCGAGGTAGAACGCGAAATCGCGGCCGAGGTGATCGGTGAAGTGTTTGGGGAGAATGGCCGCGGCGTGCGACGACGATGTCGTCGCGAACGATGGTTTCTCCGCGAGCGGAATGCAGCGATCGACGAGCTCGGGACGTGCGTTCATGCGATCGGCGAGCTCACCGCAGGTGCGCGACCCGCAAAGGCCGCAGTCGAGTCCGGGAAGTGTGACGGTCATGATCTCTCCTTTGCGAACGCGAACGTGGTGACGGGGCGCAGCGAGCGCGCGATGTTCGGGAAGACGTCGAGAAAGCGATCGACGTCGTCGTTCGTGTTGAAGCGCCCGAGGGAAATGCGCAGTGCGCCGCGCGCGCGAATCGCGTCGAACCCGATCGCGGTGAGCACAGACGACGGCTCGGATGCGCGCTGCGCGCTGCACGCACTGCCGGTCGACACCGCGATGCCCGCATCGTCGAGCGCGAGCAGCAGACGAATCGCTTCACCTTCCTGACCATCGAGCAGAAACGTGACGTGGCCGGGAAGCCGTCGTGTGCGATGTCCGATGAGCGTGCAATTCGGAACGCGCGTCGCGAGACCCTCGAGCAAACTCTCCCGCATCGCGACGATGCGCGCGTTGTCGTCGCGCATTTCGCGATGCGCGATCTCCGCGGCCACGCCGAACCCGACGATCGCGGCGACGTTCTCGGTCGCGGCACGCAGACCGCGCTCCTGACCGCCGCCGCGAATGAGTGGACGCAACGCAACGCCGCGACGCGCGATCAGCGCGCCAATGCCTTGCGGTCCGTACAACTTGTGCGCGGAGATCGAGAGCAAATCGACTTGCGTATCGAGCGGAATCTTTCCCGCGGCCTGCACAGCGTCGCTGTGAAACGGTACGCCGTGCTCGCGGCAGATCGCGCTGATCGCGGCGATTGGCTGCAGCGTGCCGATGACGTTGTTCGCGGCCATCACGGACACGAGAGTCGTGTTCGCGCGCAATCGTTTGCGCACATCGTCTGGTGCGACGATGCCGTCGCCGCCAACAGGAATCAGTTCGACTTCGGCATCGAGCGCGCGCGCCGCTTCGAGCACGGCCGGATGTTCGATCGCGCTGACGAGCACGTGTCCGCTGCGTCCGAACAGCGCGAGGTTGTCCGCCTCCGTGCCGCTCGCGGTGAAGATGACCTCGTTCGCCGATGCGCTCGCGAGTTGCGCGACTTGCTCGCGTGCATGATCGATCGCCGCGCGAGCTTCGCGTCCTTCGCGATGCAGGCTCGATGCGTTTCCGTAGCGCGCGCCGAGCCACGGCAGCATCGCTTCGCGCACGCGCGGATCCATCGGTGTCGTCGCGGCGTTATCGAAATAGATGCGCTGCATGGCTGTCACTCGCCGCGATAGAAGCTTTGATTTTCGAGCGCACGCACCACACCGAAGTGCGATTGCCAGCCAATCTCTTTGCGTCCCACGCAAATCGTGCAGGTGCCCACGGGAGGATTGCCGCGCAGCAGCACACCGACGGGACGCTTTCCTTCGAATCGCACGTCGGGCGTTTCGAGGACGAGGCGCACCAGCGGATCGATGCCGATGCCGCGCAGTGCATCGACTTCGCGGATGTGCACTTTCGGCGCGACGTCCTGAATGCGCGAGCGAAATACTTCGCGCTCGGCCTGCGAAACGCGATCGACTTTCGTCACGACCGCGACATCGGCGAGCGAGAGCATCGGTCCGACTTTCAGCGGCAGGTTCTGGCCACTCGTCGCTTCGAGCACGGAGATGCCGAGTCCACCATCGACGTACGGCGAGCAACGCAGGCAGAGGCCCGCGGTCTCGACGAGCAGCACGGCCGCGCCTTCGTCGCGCGCCCACGTCAGCGCGTCACCAAGCACCATCACGTTGCAGTGATCGGGACAAAGCTCGCCCGAGTACACCTTGCGTGCGGGGATCGACAGTTCGGCGGCGAGATCGCGATCTTCTGTCGCGTACTGCACGTCGATCTTGAGGAACGCGACGCGAACGTCGCGCGCGAGCAGACGCCGCGCGAGCTGGCGGAGCACAGACGTCTTGCCGGTGGTGGCGGGACCCGCGGCGATCGCGAGTTTCATCGCCACTCTCCGAGCATCGCCGGGGCGAGCCGTTCGCCGCGGCGAATGGCGTCGCGCATCGTGGAGAAGAGATCGTCGAGTCGCGTCACGAGATCCGAACACGCGCTCTCGCTGTCGTCGCGATCGAGCACGCGCACCATCGCGCCGCCTTTCATGACGATGCGGCGATCGGCGAGCAGCGCGATGCGTGGATCGTGCGTGACGAAGAGAAAGATCTTGCGATGGCGACGCAGGAGCTCGAGCGCGCGCGTGCGATGGATGCCGGCGTTCTCGACTTCATCGAGCAGCACGATGGGCGTGTCGCATACGACCGTCGCATCGGCGATGAGCAACGCGCGCGTCTGGCCGCCGGACAACTCGGTCATGCGTACGCTCGCATCGATCGGTTCGCCGGTGAGCTCGTTCGCGAACTCGATGGTGCGCTGCACGACGCGTTCGATGGCGTCGCCGTTTGCACGAATGCGCGCGTGTGCGCGAAGAAACTCGCCGACGGCGAGGTCGGAGAGGAACGTGGTGTGCTGCGTGATGAGCGCGACCGGATTCGCGGAAGGATCACCGCTGCGCTCGGGATCGGACGCGAGGTCGTTGATCAGCACGCGGCGTCCGGAGGGAGTCGAGCCGTCCGCGAGGAGCTCGAGGTCGTTGATGAGCGTGGTCTTGCCGGATCCGGTTGGTCCGACAACGGCGATCACTTCTCCCATGCGCATGGTCACTCGCGCGACGTCTTCTGCGCGACCGTCACGTCCAGCGCCGCCGAGGATGGAGATAGTTTCGATGAGGTTCGTCATTGCACTTCCGCCTTAGTCGATCGATTTAGTCGGGTAATCGAGTAAAAATTTTTCACTTCATGTCCGCGATGGTCGTCTGCTCCAGCGTCTTCGCGATTTCGTTACGGATCTTCTTGAACAGCCGCACGAACTTTTTCTCTTTCTCGATCGGCGTCGAGACGTAGAAGAAGCGGCTCACCGACTCAGTCGGAGCGAGAGCGCCGTCGAAGAGACGAATGATTTCCGCGAGCGTGATTTCGTCCGCCGCTTTGGCGAGCGCGTATCCGCCGCCCTGACCTTTCTGGCTGCGCACGTATCGCGCGCGGCGGAGCGTGAGCAGGATTTGTTCGAGGAAGCGGGGAGGGATCTGCTGCGCGTCCGCGATCGCCGAGACCGTGAGGAACTCGGTCTCGCGGCGTCGTGCGAGATGCACGAGGGCCAGCAACGCGTATTCGCTTCGCGACGTCAGCTTCACGCGGCGGTTTATATCACTCAGTCAGTCGGGTTTGTCGGGTATGCCGGGCACGTTTCGTTTCACGGTTCGAGACCATAATTCGATCGGCACAATGTTTCGACGCCGTGCTCGCGCACGATGAATGTGTCTTCGATGCGCACGCCGATTTCGTGCTCGGGGAAATAAAGGCCGGGCTCGATCGTGAGAACGTCACCAACTTCGATCTCGTCGCGATTCGATGGCGAGAGTTGGAAGGAAGGCTTCTCGTGAATGTCGAGGCCGACGCCGTGGCCGAGGCTGTGCACGTAGCCGGAGGAGGTCTTCGGATCGCTGCGCAGCGTCGCGTAGCCTTTCGCTTCGAAGAGGTCGCAGACGAGCGCCTGATACGACGACGCGAGCGTGCCGGGCTTCATCGCATCGCGCGCGCGTTCGAATGCCTCGAGCACATCGGCGTGAATGCGTTGCAATTCATCCGGAATGTCGCCGACGCAGAAGGTTCGCGTGAAGTCGAAGAAATAGCCAGTCGTGCGATCGGCGGGGAAGATGTCGAGCACGATCGGCACACCAGCGCGCACGCGTGCGGCTGCATCGCCACGCGAATGCGGAACGCCTGCATCGCGTCCTTGCGAAAGAATCGTTTCGTGATCTTCGATCATGCCGTGGCGCGTGATTTCGGAGGTGACGAACTGTTTGAGATCGCCGATCGTGAGCGATTGCCATCGCTCGCGCAGCATCGCGCGTACACCGTCGACGACCTGCTCGGTTCGTTGCGCGACGGAGCGAATCGCATCGATTTCCCATTGGTCTTTGCGTTTGCGCGCGAGCTGGATGAGGTCTTCACCGTTCGAGCGATGCACGAGATAGCCGCGCGTTTCGAGTGAATCGACGATTCCGATGTAGAGCTGCACGGGGACGTTGCCGAAGAATGCGACGCGTTTCGCATCGCCGAGGATGTTGGCGAAGAATTGTCCGTACCCGTCGGCGGCGTTCTTCGCGCTGCGAAAGATTTCGGTGGCGCCGAAGTCGCTCGCAAGATGCACGTCCAGTCCGGTGGCTTTCGCCTCGTCGCGTTCCATCGGGTAGGTGACGAGCATCGGCTCGCGATCGAGGAATTTGATGGCGTATCCGCGTGTGACTTTCGCGCCGCGGGAGAGCCAGCGAAAGGATGCGTGGATGTGTTCGTGCATCGGGACGATGAGGGCGTCGATGCGACGCGCGCGCATCAGAGAATCGAGCATGCCGAAGGATACGACGGCCGGCACGGCCGGCTTCGCTGGTTGTTCCATCTAACGCGATCGCAGGGCACTCGCGCGTATTGCCCGCAAACACGTTAGCGGGAACAACAAGCGCTGCCGGCCGTGCCGGCCCGGCCCGGCCCGGGCATCGATCTCGCTACCGCTAGTGCCTGCCACGGATGAGCGTCGTAAGAATCATGTCGTACAACATCCAGGGCCATGCGGCGGCGCGGCGCGAAGACCATCTTCCCAAGCTCGCCGAGGTCATTGCGGCTGTGAAGCCTGACGTCGTTGGGCTTCAGGAAGTTCACTGCCGCACGCGCGCCGGCGCCATCCATCAGGGCGAAGCCCTCGCATCCATGACCGGACTGCAACTCCAGTTCGGCCGCAGTTGCGCGATGGATGGTGGCGACTACGGCAACGCCGTACTCACCCGCGGCACCATCCAATCCGCGCACACCTGGCCGCTTCCCGGATCCGGCGAACCGCGATCCCTTCTCCAAACCGACATCGACCTCGATGGCGTCGGCCTCACGTTCTTCGTCACACACCTTGCGGCGTGGGGACGACTGCTGCGCGTCGCGCGCATGCGACAAATCGCGGAGCTCGGCGACATCACCGCGCGCGGTGCATTGCCGCACGTGCTCGTCGGCGACTTCAACGTCCCACCTGCTGCCGAAGAAATTCGCGTGCTTCTATCGCACGGCCATCTTCACATTTGCGGCGACACGAAAGAGGCGACGTTCCCAATGACGCGCCAACGCCTCGACTACGTCTTCGCCGATCCGCGTTGGGAACTGCTCTCGAGCGAAGTCGTGCGCCGCGGACCCTCCGATCACTGGGCGATCTTCGCCGACCTGAAATTGCGGGCATGAGACAGATCGCGATTCCGCTGTGGGTGCTGATTCTCGTGACCCTCACGATCGTCGTGCTGCTCATCATTTTGTGGAGCGTGAAGCGGCGGCGCAGACCGCATCTCGCGCTCGAGCCGACGGGACTCGAAGATCTCATCCCCTCGATCTCCGGACTCACGCAGACGACATGCGTCGGCGGCAATCGCATCGAGCTCATTCAGAACGGTGCGTTCTGGGATCGACTCTTCGACGACATCAAAAACGCGAAGGAAACGATCAACTACGAAACGTTCTTATCGAAAGAAGGCGAGCTCACGCGTCGCATGACCGCGGCGTTGTGCGAGAAAGCGAAGCAGGGCGTGCAGGTGCGCGTGATGCTCGACGGCAGCGGCGGCAAGAAGTTCGGAAAAACGAGTTTGCAGGAGCTGCAAAACGCCGGCGCGAAAGTTCGAAAGTACCATCCGATCCTGCTTTCGAATCTCGGCGTCCTCAACAATCGCGATCATCGCAAGATCCTGATCATCGACGGCCGCATCGGCTTCGTCGGCGGACACTGCCTCACCGACAACTGGC
>JBQCJC010000535.1:0-5785 GCA_051953135.1 Thermoanaerobaculia bacterium
AGCGTCTGCGCGGCGATGGCCGCGAGCAGCGGCGTTTCCCTGGCAATCGCCTGCGCGATGATCCACGCCGAATCACCCGAGAGCGCGACCGTCGCTTAGAACAGCTTCACGACGTCTCCGACGAATGCTTTGGTTCCATCGAGCTTCACCTTTTCCGATGCCGCGATGGTCACGAACGCCGAAAAACCGAGAGCACCGAATAGCGCACTTTCGAGTGTGTAGGTGTCAACGCGCTGCTGCAGCGACGCGCGTTGCGCATCGAGATCGATGATCACGCGATCGTTCGCGTCGCATTCCGATTCGGCGAGCGGACGCGCGATCGGAATCGAAATCAGACGCGGGCTCGCAATGTACACGGCGACGAGATAGAGCAGGTAAACGACGGAGACCACGATGGTCAGCAGAATGCGCAGCCAGCGCCCCGGCACGCGGTGGGTTTAGACGTAGACCTGAGTCGCGCCGACCATCAGCGCGACGAAAACCAGAAACGCCGGCCAGGTCGTGAATTCGGGCTCGAGTGCGACGTCGCTCGGTAACTTGTATTTCGCGCGCAGGCGCGTCTCACGCGCGAGTGCGAACATGGCGATGAGCATCGGACTGAAGAGAGGTTGCGCGAGCCACATCCAGAGCGTGCTGATGTAGCCGATCTTTGCGAAGCCGATCGCCGTCCAGCGCAACAACAGATCGAGGACGATGAGAAATGGCCAGAAGCGAAGGCGCAGATCCGCGGGAAGCGGAGTTCGCGCGGGCGCGGCGGAAGGCGTGGGCAGTGAAGATTCGCTCATGTCACGGAGTGACCGCGACACGCGTTGTCATCCCTTCCACTGATGTCCGCACTCGAGGCACACGCGCTGATTCAGGACCAGATGCGCGATGACGACGACCGCGAGCATGACACCGGCGACGATCGCGGCGTTGAGCTTGAACACAAGTACTGCCGGGATCGCGAGTGCGATGAGGACGACGTAGACGAGCCAAATGACGGTGCCGCCGCGACGGGTGCGATCGGAGTTGCAGTTCGGGCAATGCATGGATGCGCGAATCATATGCTCCGCTATCATTCGCCCCATGGACCTCGGCATTCAAAACCGCGTCGCGATGGTTGCTGCTGCTTCGAAAGGACTCGGCCGCGCGATGGCCGAAGCGCTCGCGGCAGAAGGGTGTCGCGTTTCGATCTGCTCGCGCTCGCTCGAATCGTTGCAACCGGTCGTCGATGCGATTGGTGCGGACAACGCGCTCGCCGTCGCATGTGATGTCTCGAACGCGGATGATTTGAAGCGCTGGTACGACGAGACGATCGCGCGCTTCGGTCAGGTCGACATTCTCATCACCAACACCGGTGGTCCTCCCGCCGCGCCGTTTCTCAAACTCGATGAAGCGCAGTGGCGCAGCGGCATCGACTCGACGCTGATGAATGTCGTGCGTCTCTGCAATCTCGCGATTCCAGGAATGCAGCAGCGCAAGTGGGGCCGCATCCTGCATCTCACATCATTCGTCGCGAAGCAGCCGATCGAGTTGCTCACGATCAGCTCGACGTTGCGCGCGGGGCTCTCGGGCCTGACGAAAACGCTCGCCGACCAAGTCGCGAAAGACGGCATCACGGTCAACGCGATCCTGCCCGGACACTTCCTCACCGATCGTCAGAAACATCTCGCGGAGATTCGCGCGAAGGATCAGGGCATCACGCCCGAGCAGTATCTCGACAACGCGGTCTCGGTGATTCCGATGCAGCGGTATGGACGCCCCGAGGAGCTTGCGAACGTGGCGGCGTTTTTGTGCAGTGAACGTGCGTCGTACGTTACCGGCACGTCGATTCAAATCGACGGCGGTTTGTATCGCGGTACATTCTGACCAAAGCACCAGCGTAACGCGGTACGTTGGTCACGCGTCCTTACGCAAGCCTCGTGCGCGCCACGTGTACGGAATCTGATCCGTGTCGTATGGCAGACGCCAGTGATCCGGATCCTCGTAGTCGTACGCGCGCGTCGGAAAGTTGAGCACGAGCGCATCGGACGTCCCGACATTCTGCAACCCGTGCCAGATGCCGGTGGGCAGTACGATGAACGCGGGTCGCGCATCGCCTGCATGCAACTCGACGACGCGACCGAACGTCGGACTCTGGTCGCGGCCATCGAAGAGCACAACCTTCAAGTGCCCCTGATTCACGAACAGGCGATCGATCGATTTCGCGTGGCAGCTCCATGCCCCGATGGCACCGGGATAGAGACGCGACTGATAGATGTGCACGACCGGCAGTCCCGATGGGTCCCACGCGGGTCGATACATCTCGGTGATGACGCCGTGATCGCGCGGCACGTGCAGCACTTCGCGAACCGACACGCCGTCGATTCCTGACGCGATCATCTGCCACTCGGGTGTGACCAATTGCTCGTCTTTTTTCGCTCCCGGCAACATGCGCGTCATCGTACTCCCTTGAATCGCTGCTCGACACGCAGCCGCGCGCCACCGCCGCGAAACAGCGTCGCCTTCCATCGCGACGGCGTGAGCAGCAATCGCCACAAACGTCCGATGAACGTTGGAAATCGATACGCCCGCACGGCGATCTTCGCCAGTTCGACGGCTTCGAAATCGCGCTCCTCACGAATGCACGCAGACCACAACGCCTGCTCGTGTGAAGGCTTGATGCCGTACACGTTGCGTCGCACCGCGGCAGAGAACTTCACGCCGGTGAGTCGCGGCACGAGCTCGAAGCGAAACCCTGCATCGCGAGCACGCGTGAGGAAATCGAATTCGGGCGTGACGCGAAGCGATCGAAAGTCTCGCCAGCCGCCGAGCGTTTCCGCGACTTCGCGTCGATGCATCACTGCTGTTGGCGGCGGAGTGAGCGTCGGCGCGGAGATGGTCGGCGCACCACTCGGCGGCACGACCAGCAGCAGCGAATGCGCGACGTCCGCACCTGCATCGATCGCCGCGAGTCCGACTTCGAGTCGGTGCGGTAACCAGAGATCGTCGTGACCGAGGTACGCGATGATGCTGCCGCGCGCCTGACGCAACCCTTCGTTGTTCGGCCCGAACTGATGTACAGCGCGCACGATGTTGATCCAGCGCACGCGCGGGTCGCCGATCTTCGCCACCACCGCTTCCGAGTCATCGGTGCAACCGTCGCCGATTACGAGCAACTCGAAATCGGCGAACGTTTGCGCGAGCACACTTCCAATCGAGTACGGCAGCACGCTGCTCCAGTTGTACGTCGGAATGATGACCGTGACGCGCGGCACGCTGACTAGTCCCAGGTCGTTCCGTTCATTCGCGCGATGATCTTCGCCACTTCGATGTAATCGGCGTCGTCGCCGAGTTGATGCAGTGCGCCGCTGAACAGATGCTGCGTGAGCGCGAGCATCGGAGTCGACGCGTGCTGCTGATGCGCGAGCGACGCTGCGATGCGAATGTCTTTGTCGTGATGCAGCAGCTTGAACACGAGCGGCCACTTGCCGTCGCGCAAACGCATCGGCAGCAGATTCTCGGATGCATTGGAACGGCCGCTTCCCGCATTCGTCACTTCGAGCGCGGTCTTCATGTCGATGCCGTATTGCTTCGCGAGCAGCATGCACTCGGATGTGATCCACACGGTCGCGCCCATGATCGTGTTGGTCAACACCTTGATCGCATGACCGGAGCCAACAGGACCGACATGAATGAGCGTCTTGCCGTTGTGCTTCAACACTTCCTTCGCGCGCTCGACGTTGTCCGCGGTGCCGCCCATCATGATCGTGAGCGTCGCGTTCTCCGCGCCGACGACGGCGCCGGTGACTGGCGCATCGACGAATTGCACGCCTTTCGATTCGAGTCGCTGCGACGTGACTTTGCTGACGTTCGGATCGCCGCTCGTCGCATCGATCCACAACGTGCCGCGCTGCAAATGCGGCTCGAGCTGATCGACGATCTCGTCGACTTCCTTCGACGTCGGAAGGATCGTGACGATCACTTCCGCATTCGCACAATCCGCAAGATCGTTCGCGAGCTTCGTTCCGTGCTCGCGTGAATGGCGCTCCGCTGTTTCGCGCGTGCGATTCCACACCAGCACATCGTGGTTTTTGGCGAGGTGACGCGCCATCGGGTAACCCATGGCGCCAAGTCCGATGAAAGCTACTTTCATGGGGTCACGATATCCTTTCCGCCATGACCTTCGATGAAACGTTCAAGTCCGCGTACGGCTTCACGGAGCCGTCAATCGACATCGGCCATGTTTTGCGCGAAGGAAGCGCCACCGGCGAGCTGCCGGTGCGTGTGCCGCTGCGCATGATGAATCGTCACGGCATGATCGCCGGCTCGACCGGTACCGGCAAAACGCGCACGCTGCAACTGTTCGCCGAATCGCTTTCACGCGCCGGCGTGCCGGTGTTTCTCGCGGACGTGAAGGGCGATCTCGCCGGCATGTGTCAGGCCGGCGTCGCGAACGATCGGCTCACACAACGTGCGGCGGGAGTCGGACGCACGTTCACCCCCGAGGCGTTTCCGGCGGAGTTTTTCAGCCTCACGGGAAAGAACGGAATTCAGGTGCGCGCAAGCATCTCGTCGTTCGGCCCTGTGCTCCTCGGCAAGGTGCTCGATCTCACGGACGTGCAGCAGAGCGTGCTCGCGATGGTCTTCAAGTATTGCGACGATCGCAAAATGCCGCTGCTCGATTTCGACGATCTTCGCAGCGTGCTGCAGTATCTCGCGGACGAAGGCAAAGAGGATTTGAAGCAGTACGGCGGGATGTCGGCGGCGACAGTCGGCGTGCTCGTTCGCAAAACGGTGGAGCTCGAGCAGCAGGGCGCGGCGAAGTTTTTCGGCGAACCGGAGCTCGACATCAAAGATCTGCTGCGCACGGATGCAAATGGCCGCGGCGTCGTGAACATCCTTTCGCTCGCGGATGTGCAGGACAAGCCCCGTCTCTACTCGACGTTCCTGATGTGGCTCCTCGGGCAGTTCTATTACAAGATGCCCGAGGTCGGTGATGCCGACAAACCGAAGCTCGTGTTCTTCTTCGACGAAGCGCATCAGCTCTTCGACGATGCATCGTCCGCGCTCGTCGAGCACATCGAACAGGTCGCTCGCCTGATTCGTTCGAAGGGCATCGGCGTGTTCTTCATCACGCAAACACCGAAGGACGTCGATGAAGATGTGCTCGCGCAACTCGGCAATCGCATTCAGCACGCGATTCGCGCATTCACCGCGAAAGACGCGAAGAACATCAAAGCGACCGCACAGACATTTCCCGAAAGCGATCTGGTGGACATCCCGAAATCACTCACGACCCTCGGCATCGGTGAAGCGCTCGTGACGGTGCTTGATCCGAAAGGCGTTCCGACGGCCGTTGCTGCGACGCAGATCCTCGCGCCGTGTTCATCGATGAATGCGATCGACGATGCGACGTACGCGCGCGTGATCGCGGCTTCGCCGATCGCGCCGAAATATGCGACGCCGATCAATCGCGAGAGCGCGCACGAGATTCTGCAACGCAAGCTCGAAGCAGCGATGCAGGTCGAAGAGCAGGAACAGGCGCCGCCTCCGCCATCGCAACAACAGCAAGGCGACGATTTCGAATGGCGCCGCAGCACGCGCAAAGCACCGGCATCGCGCCGTGCCGCGTCGTCACGACCTTCGGCCATCGAGCGCACGGTGAACAACGTCGCGAAGCAGGCAGCACGCAGCGTGATTCACGAAGTCGCGCGAGGGATTTTCGGAATCCTCAAAGGACGATAAGTCCGAAACGAAAAACGGCGGCCGAAGTGGCCGCCGTTTTTCGTTTCAGGCGTCGATCGAGACCCTCCGGCCCGCG
>JBQCJC010000536.1:0-9965 GCA_051953135.1 Thermoanaerobaculia bacterium
CCAGCGGTTCTTCAGTTCATCGAGCTCCATGAAATTCTCCTTTCAGCCGCGCCTTGATGCGCGCGAGCTTCGTGGCGACGTTGGTGGTGGTGATGCCGAGGATCTCGGCGATCTCGGAGTGGTCGTGGCCGTCGAGGTAGAGGAGGATCAGCGCTTTGTTGAGCGGCTCGAGTCCGTCGATGATCTGGCGCAACGAGCGCAGGTCATCGTTCTCGAGCTCGGGCGCGGTGATTTCGACGAGCGGTTCGTGGACGCGCTGTTTCGCGCTGCGATGCGTGGAGATCGCGACGTTCATCGCGATGCGATACATCCATGTGGAGAATTTGAATCGCGGGTCGTAGCGCGGAAATGCGCGCCACAACTGCACCACGATCTCCTGCTCCACATCGCGCCGATCCTCGGCATCGCGACAAAACGAGCTCGCGACTTTCCAGAGGATTCGCTGGTGCTCTTCGAGCAGCGCCACGAATCGCTGCTCTTCGACTGCGTTGTTCATGCTCTGTGATTCGCCGGAGCCGGGCGAAATATCACAGAGGGTGAAAAAAAAGCGGCGGCTTGCGCCGCCGCACTCCAAACATGCCTTACGCCGCGGGGGGCGGTGGGAACACCAAATCCAATTTGATCAACACATTGTCTTTGATCAAATCATCGGCCACGCCTTTGTAGTCGATCTTCCAGTCGTGACGATTGATCGTGAACTCGCTCGTCGTTCGCACGCCTTCGGGCGTCTGCGTTGCGGTGACCGGGATCGTCACTTCCTTCTGCACGCCGTGCAAATCGAGGATGCCCTTCAACTCGTGCGTCGCGCCGTTCGCCGTGCCGGCTGGTGCAGGCGTGAGCGACGTCGACGTGAACGTGGCCTTCGGATACTTCTCAACGTCGAAGAAATCGGGAGTCTTGAGATGGTTGGTGAGCTGCGGCGTATCGGTCTCGATCGAGCCGAGATCGATGACGAAGTTCACACCCTGCGGCACGTTGCCGGCGTACGTGATCGAGCCGTCGAACGTATTGAACTTTCCTTTGTGATCGCGCGTGACCTTCGCACCGACGAAGTTGATCGAGCTCTTTTCCTTGATCACGTTCGCGGTGGTGGTGTTCGCGGCCTGGGTCGTGGTCGCGGCGGTGTCCGCCGTTGCGACCGTGGCCGTCGACTCCGTCACTTCGGCGGCCGGCTTGTCGGCGATTTCACTCTTCTGACACGCGGGCAGAATCAACAACGAAAGAGCAAGCACAAGACTGCTGGACTTCATCAACATTTCTCCTTCTTCAAAACGAGATCAAGCGAGATCGAACAGGAGGAACTCGGACGCATTCGCTGTGCCGGTGATCCTCAATGACGTTTCATTTTCAATGCGCGCGCCGTCTCCGGCGTTCAACGCGACGCCGTTCACATCGACGGTGCCGCGCGCAACCTGAATCCAAGCACCACGATTTGCGCCGAGGGGGTGCTCGACGGATTGCGAGTCATCGAGGATCGACGCGTAGATGCGTGCGTCCTGATGAATCTTCAGCGCGCCGTTCGCCGCATCGGGCGACACGACGAGCTGCAACGCTCCCTTGCGCTCTTCCTCGGGGAACAGCTTCTGTTCGTATCCCGGCTTGATACCGCCGCGCTCCGGCAGAATCCAGATCTGGAAGAAATGCACGGGCTCCGATTCCGAGCCATTGAACTCGCTGTGCACGACGCCCGTGCCCGCGCTCATGCGCTGCACTTCGCCACGACGCAGCACGCCGTCGCCGCCGGTCGAATCCTTGTGCGCCAGCGCGCCTTCCAGGACGATCGAGACGATCTCCATGTTGTCGTGCTGGTGCGCGCCGAACCCGCGGCCCGGCGCAACCGTGTCTTCATTGATCACGCGCAACGTGCGAAAGCCCATGTGTTGCGGGTCGTAGTAATTCGCGAACGAGAACGTGTGGTGCGTGGTGAGCCAGCCATGCCGGCCGGTGCCGCGATCGTCGGCTTTGCGGATCGTGATCATCGGTACTCCCTTGTTGTCGACGTTGGTGATGCAGCTTCAGGCCTTGACGGCCTGAAGCTCGATTTCGATGCGAACGTCGTTCGAGACGAGGATGCCGCCGGTCTCGAGCGCCTGATTCCACGTGAGGCCGAACTCGCGGCGATCGATCTTCGTCGTCGCGCGAATGCCGGCTCGTGTGCCGCCCCACGGATCGACGCCCGTGCCTTCGTACGTCGCGTCGAGCACGACTTCCTTCGTCACGCCGCGGATCGTGAGATCGCCGATGACGCGGAACTTGTCGCCTTCATTCGCGAAGCTGCCTTCGACGCGCTTGCTTCGGAACGTGAGCGTCGGGTGCGTCTCGACGTCGAGGAAATCGGCGGAGCGAAGATGCGCATCGCGATCGGCAACGCCGGTGTCGAGCGTCGCCGCTGCGATCTCGACGTTGACAGTCGAGTTCGCGGGATTCGCTTCGTCGACCACGATCGTGCCCTTCACGTCTTTGAAACGGCCGCGCACGGTGGTGAACATCATGTGCTTAACGGCCAGCTCGACTGAGCTGTGGGTCGCGTCGAGCGTCCAGGTGGTGGTTTTCGTTTCGGTTGTGGTGGTCATGGTCATCTCTCCTTTTCGGGCCGTACAACTATGGACGCTTACTCAATATTCCTCACAACGACTAACGTGATGCGGAGTATAAACGCTTCAGGGCGTGTTTGCCAGGTCATGAAGCTGAAAGACGAGATCAAGCAGCGAAAGCCGTTCCCGAATGTGCAGGAGGAGGCGATCCTGGCGCTGATGCGCACCGCGGATCAGCTTGCGTCGTCGTCGAATGCGACGCTGAAGGCCGCGAATCTCAGCCTTTCCCAGTACAACGTGCTGCGTATCCTGCGCGGCGCGAGCGGGGAAGGACTCTCGTGCGGCGAGATCTCCGAGCGCATGATCCGCCGCGATCCCGATCTCACGCGCCTGCTCGACCGCCTCGAAACGCGCGGCCTCGTCTCCCGCGCGCGCGGCACCACTGACCGCCGCGTCGTGCGCGCGTCGATCACCGAAGCCGGCCTCGCCCTCCTCGACTCCCTCGACGAGCCCGTGCAACTCGCGACGCGCGAAACGCTCGCGCACGTGCAGGAAGCGCGATTGCAGACGCTGCTGGAGATTTTGGAAGAGATTCGGGGGTAAGGGCGGGAGTACCGCGCTCCGCGTTCAGTCACCGAACAGTCGTCATTTCTTGACACCTGTCGCATCCCTGCGTAGGCTCCTTTCCAAAATCCATCCCTGAACCTTCTCGACAGATATCGGAGTCGAGCGGCACTCCTTCCCCGGTAAACACAGTTGCCTTACGTCAACCAGAGGGAAAGCGATCCATGCGCAGTAAACAGTTGTGTTCTTTGAATCCTCGCGTTTTGTCCGTTGTAGCTGCCCTGATGCTCGCGGCGCCGGGTGTCTACGCGCAGAAAACATTCACGCCGGAGCCCGCACTCACACCGGTCGTGCAATCGCAGATTCCGCAGACCGCCGGCGCGCCGAGAGCGGCAACCGCGAAACGGGTGCAGCGGCCACTCACCAACGCCACCTCTTTCACGAACGCCACCGCCATCACCATCACTGACTGCCCCAATCCCTGCCCGGCCAGCGGGCAGGCAGCGTCGCTCTATCCGTCGCCCATCACCGTCACGGGCGAAGTTGGAGTGGTCCAGCGCGTGTCCGTCACATTGAACGGCTTCTCGCACGCGTTCCCCGCAGACGTGGACTTTCTGCTGGTCTCGCCATCGGGTCGCAAATCAGTTTTGATGTCCGACTTCGGCGCCGGCTCGCCCGGCGTTTCGAACATCAACGTGACGCTCGACGATTACGCCGCGCGTCCCGTGCCGTCGACGGTCACCGGCAACACTGGCGTTCCGTTCGTCACCGGCACATACCGCCCGGCGAACTCCGGTACGACCGACCTCTTTCCTGCGCCGGCGCCGGCTTCCCCGTACACGTACACGCTATCGGCCTTCAACGGCGATGCGCCGAACGGCACGTGGAATCTCTACGTCATCGACGACGCGAACCTCGATGGCGGCTCACTCAGCGGCGGCTGGACGATCTCGTTCGACGTTCGTCCTCCCGCTCCGACCGCCGGTCAGATTCTCATCAGTGAGTTCCGTACTCGCGGTGCGGGTACCACTCCTCCGGGATCTGACGGCAGCGCGGACGAGTTCATCGAGATCTACAACAACACGGATCAGAGCATCACGATCATCGATTCGATCCCGGGTGCCGATCCGACGTCACCGACGGGTGCGGGCTGGCGTTTCGCTGGCGCACAGGGCGCGACGGAAACGACGTTCCTCGTTCTCCCGCAGACGCTCTCGACGGCAGGACCGCTTGCGCTTCCGCCGCGCGGCTACTTCCTGATCTCGACGCAGCCGACGTCGCCGAGCCCGGCCGGCAATACCTACAGCCTTGCCACGTACTTTACCGGTACGGGAGTTACCGCCAGCGGCTCGGCAAACGTTTCGGTCAATCCAGCCTCCGCAACGGTTGGCTTCCTGCCCGACGATATCGGGCTGGCGGTCTTCACGACGGCCGACGCGATCACGGCCTGGCGCGCCGACTCAGTCGGCTACAGCTCGGTCACGAACGCTGACTACAAAGAAGGCACCGGCCTCTCGCCTGCCGCGGGCATCACGACCGCGGGTCAGCATAGCTGGCTGCGTAAGCGTGCGAACGCCAGTGGCGGCATACCGCAGGACACCGGCAACAATGCGAACGACTTCATTCTGGTCGACACGACGGGCGGGACTCTCGATGGCGTCTCGGCAACCCTCGGCGCACCGGGACCGGAGCGTGGACCGACGATGACCGCGTACACCACGACGAGC
This sequence comes from Thermoanaerobaculia bacterium, assembly GCA_051953135.1. Lineage (GTDB taxonomy): Bacteria > Acidobacteriota > Thermoanaerobaculia > Gp7-AA8 > Gp7-AA8 > QHVT01. Next base: position 4,826 of record JBQCJC010000536.1, read on the forward strand.
GCGCCGATCTCGCACAACGCCGAGCTCCCCGCGACGATCATCGACGCGCTGCAGGCCTCGTCGGCAGCACCGAACCGCGTACGCGATCTGACGCCGGTCACCAACGGAGCGAACGGCACGCTGAAGATTCGGCGCAGATTCACCAACAACACCGGACTGCCGGTGGTCGCGCTGCGTTATCGCATCGCCGACATCAGCACGCTGACCGGTGCGCCGCTTTCCCCGGGAATCGCGGACCTTCGCGTGCTCGATTCGCCGACGCAGACGATCACACTGACCGACACCACGAGCGTGACCGGACAGGCGCTGACGGTTCAGACGCCGGCCGCGCAGGCAAGCGGCGGTGGCGTCAATACCTCGCTGTGGGAAGGCGTGATCACGACGACCGCGCCTCTCGCCAACGGGGGCTCGACGGTTGTCGAGTTCAACCTCGGCGTGCAGACAGCCGGTCTCTTCCGCTTCTGGGTCAACGCCGAAGCGCTGACCTTTCCTCCGCAATAAACACAACTTCCACGAATCAAGCAACGAAGGCCGAGTGGTGAATGACCACTCGGCCTTCGCGTTTTAGTGTGCAGCGCGAATCGTCACCGGTACGCCATTCAACGCGGCATTGCCCGATACTTCATCGATCGCATGCTCGTCACTCACGTCGTTGTAGCTCGCATGCGAGAAGCCATGCGGGAGACAGACGATGCCGGGCATCACATCGTCGGTCTCCTGCACGATCGTGGTGATGACGCCGGTGCGCGTGTGCATTTCGATCGCATCGCCGTCGCCGAGTGCGAGTCGCGACAGATCGTCAGGATGCATGAGGAGTTGATCGCGTCGCGGTCCCTTGGTGAGGCGATGCGAGCGATGCATCCACGAATTGTTGTTGCGCAGATCGCGGCGGCCGATGAGCAGCAACTCATTCGCGCTTTGCTGTGATGAGAAGCGCGCGACATCATTGAGCACGAGCGGAGGTGCGCAATCGATCGATTCGACTTCATCGAAGAGCGATGGTTTCAGTGGACCGAGATCGAGGCCGTGCGTTGCGTTGCGAAGCTCCTCGAATCGATCGCCGAACGCGGCGCGAACCGTTTGCGCGGTCGAGCGCGCAGGTTTCGTTTCACGATTGAGCTTCGTGCCGAGAAGATCGGTGAGGACGCCGAGGATCTCGTGATCGTGGCGCTCGTCCTCGCCGCGCGGCCAGATTGCCTCATTGAATCGCGTGACGTTGCGAATCGCGAGCGCGTTGAACACGAGATCGTAATGATCGTGTTGCAGACTCGATGCGGGCGGCAGGATGACGTTCGCGTGTTGCGTCGTGTCGTTGCGATAGATGTCGATCGACACCAGAAACTCGAGCGACGCGAATGCGCGTTCGAGTTGCCTGCCGTTCGGCGTCGACAGAACAGGATTGCCCGCGACAGTGATCATGCCGCGAATCTGCCCATCGCCCGGCGTGAGGATTTCTTCCGCGAGCGCCGCTACTGGTAACTCGCCGTTGCTCTCCGGCAAATTGCGCACGCGCGAGCGCCAGCGATCGAAACTGCCGCGACGTTGCAGCGGAATGACCGGCGTTGTCACGAGCGCGCCGCCTTCGCGATCGAGATTGCCGGTGATGAGATTCAGCAACTGAATCAGCCACTGATTGAGTGTGCCGAACGATTGCAGCGACGTTCCGACGCGTCCGTAGACGACTGCGCTCGATGCAGTCGCGAGCTCGCGTGCGATACGGCGAATGACATTCGCGTCGATGCCGGTGATCGTCGCGGCGCGATCTGCATTCATGTGCGCGATCGCGTTCAATGCCGCGTCGAGACCGCACAATTTTTCAGGACGCGAGATTCGCATCCGTCCTTCGTCGCGAATCGTGTTGATCAGCGCCATCAGCAACGCTGCATCGTTCGCGGGCTTGATGAAGAAATGCTCGCTTGCGATGTCTGCGGTTTCGGTGCGACGCGGATCGATCACGACGATCTTTCCGCCGCGCGACTGGATCGCCAGCAATCGTCGCTTCACATCCGGCGCGGTCATGAGACTGCCGTTCGACACCACCGGATTCGCGCCGAGAATCAGCAGGTATTGTGTGCGATCGATGTCCGGGATCGGGATGCGAAACTGATGTCCGTACATCCAGTACGCGATGAGTTGATGCGGCAGTTGATCGACCGATGTCGCGCTGAACACGTTGCGCGACGACAGCACGCGTGCGAGTTGCGGCACGTTGAATAGCGTCCCGGAGTTGTGCACCGCGGGATTGCCGATGTAGAGACCAATGGCATCGTTGCCATCGCGCTGAATCACGCGCGCGAGTCCATCGGCGGCGTACTCGATCGCTTCGTCCCACGACGCTTCGCGCCATGAGTCGCCTTCACGAATCGCCGGACGCCGCAGGCGACCTTCGTCGTGATGAATGTCCATCAGCGCGACGCCTTTCGGGCAGATGTGCCCGCGGCTGAATGGATCCTGCGCATCGCCACGAATCGACACGATGCGATCGCCGTCGATCTGCAGTTCCAATCCGCAAATCGCCTCGCACAAATTGCACGCGCGAAAAACAGTTCGTTGCATGTGTGCCGCGCATTGTGGGCGAGCGCGGGAAATTAGGAAGGGAGGTGGATTCAGTGGCTACGCGAAGCGCCAGCTGCATCCTGTTGACAATTTGGTGGAGGCGGCGGGAGTTGAACCCGCGTCCGAAAACAGTGGCAGCCTGGCTACTACATGCTTGTCTCTCCGTTTGATCTCGTTCGTGTCTTGTCCGGAGAGCGGGAACCGGACACGAACCAGCCTCTTGATCTCATGACGCGCGCGTAGGCGTTGCGCGCGTCACCAGCTCACATCATGACGCTCGGTCCCTACGCCGTGAGCAGGCGTCGGGCGAGCGCTCGGGGTTTCTTAGGCCGCGAGGGCGAAATCGTTATTCGCGTTTATGTTGGTCGATCGGTTTTACGAGCGAATCGAGCTCGGCATGCAACCATGACCCCGACGTGTTCCCGTCGAAGCCGTTGCGCCCCCAGATTGTCAACGAACCGCATCCGAAAACGGGAACGAGGCTGGCAGAATTTCGATCTATGTTTGATGACATCGTGCGGCGTGCGTTCGCCGAGGACTTGCCGGATATCACCAGCGAAGCGATCTTCGATCCCACCGATCGCGGCTCCGCATTTTTTCTGATCAAAGCGCATGGCGTTCTCGCTGGCCTCGCCGTCGTCGAGACCGTCTTCTCCATGCTCGATCCGACCGCGACCGTGCGACTCATCGCCAAGGACGGCGATGTCGTGAAACCCGGCGACATCGTGGCCGAGGTCGATGCGAGCGTGATTGCGCTCCTGTCGGGAGAACGCACCGCACTCAACCTCATGCAACGCGCGTCCGGCATCGCCACCACGACGCGACGCTACGTCGATACCGTGCGAGGTACGAAGGCGAAAATTTACGACACGCGCAAAACCGCACCCGGCCTGCGCGAGCTCGACAAATACGCGGTGCGCGCGGGTGGTGGCGAGAACCATCGCATCGGCTTGCACGACATGTTTCTCGTCAAGAATAACCACATCGATCGCGCGGGCTCGATCACCAAAGCCATCGCGCGCATTCGTGAGACGAAGATGACGCAGCCGCTGATGATCGAAGTCCGCGACATGGCGGAGCTCGACGAAGCGCTCGCCACGAATCCCGACTTCATCCTGCTCGACAACATGAATCCCGCGCAGCTTCGCGAAGCGGTGCAGCGCACCAACGGTCGCGTTCCGCTCGAAGCTTCAGGCGGAATCACGCTGGAAACGATTCGCGAAGTCGCGGAAACGGGAGTGGATCGAATCTCCGTCGGCGCGCTCACGCATTCGGTGGAGGCGTTGGATATCTCGATGCGAGTGAGGGAGTCGGTAGTCATTAGTTGGTAGTCGGGAGAATGAAAGCGGAGCCATGGGTGGCTCAAATGGCATGCTCGTTGCGGCTGAGCCCTCCCACTCATGTCCGACTTTACCGTTGCCATCGTTGACGATGACGCCGCCATTCGCAGGCTGGTGCGGCTGTTCATGCACCGCGCGGGATACGCGACGATCGAATACACGACCGGCGACGAAGCGCGCGCAGCGTTGCCGAAAGAATCGTGGGATCTCGCTGTACTCGACCGTCGTCTGCCGGACATGGATGGCCTCGCCCTCGCGCACGAGTTGAAATCGAATCCCGAGCTGCGCACGCGCTACGTGATCATGCTTACCGGCGAGGACGATCAGGCCGACAAGGTCGAAGGACTCGAGCTCGGCGCGGACGACTACATCACCAAGCCGTTTCAGTATCCGGAGCTCGTGGCGCGCATTCGCGCGGGCAAACGCATCGTCGATCTGCAGAAAGAATTGCTCGAAACGAACAAGCGGCTGGAGTTGCTTTCGATCACCGACGGCCTCACGAAGCTTCACAACCATCGTTACTTTCAGGACGAGCTCGCGCGCGCGTTCGAAGAATCGCAGCGCTATCAGCGACCGCTGTCGCTGGTCATGATCGACATCGATTTCTTCAAGAAGATCAACGACACGTACGGCCACGCGGTCGGCGACGATGTGCTGAAGTGTGCGGCGCGTCGGTATCGCGATTCCGTTCGCAGCACCGATCTCGTCGCGCGTTACGGCGGAGAAGAGTTCGCGGTGATGATGCCGGAGACGTCGCTGCAGGACGCGATTCTGTTCGCGGAAAAGATTCGCGCGTTGATCGCCGACGAGCCGCTCGAAACGCAAGCCGGCCCAGTTCCCGCCACGATCTCCCTCGGCGTCGCGAGCGTTCCGCACTCGCGCATTCACACCGCAAAGGAACTGATCATCGCCGCGGACAAAGCGTTGTACCGCGCGAAGAAAAACGGCCGCAATCAGGTGCAGGCAGAGAAGCGTCGCGAAGGATTGTCGCGCGCCACGCGTCAGCCGGAAGAAGCGTCCGTCTAGGCGAGCTCGCGCAATCCGTTCTCGATCTCGCTTCTGAGATTCACGACGTGCTGCTTGATCTTCTCGTGCAGCGACGCCGCATTGCCGTTCGACGCGGGAAGTGATTCCGCGGCTTTCTCGATCTCGGCGGTATCGTCGGAAATGCTCTGGTAGCCGTAGCTGCCGCCCGAGCCTTTCAGCTGATGCGCGAGATACGCGAGCCGCTCCACTGCCGCGGC
>JBQCJC010000537.1:0-8237 GCA_051953135.1 Thermoanaerobaculia bacterium
GGCGATGCTCGCGGTGATCGGACGAATCTTCGGAACGAGATATGCGCAGACGAACGTGGCCGCCGCGCAGAAGAGATACGTCGCGATGTAGTGATCGAACTTCACGTCGCTCACGAATCCGATGAGCACCGCGATCGATAAGCCGCCGATCCAGAACATCAGCAGGTTCTCGCGCACGCGCGTGAACAGCCACGCCAGCGCCACCGCTTCGATCGCCCAGCCGATCACGATCCAGTGCGCGGTGAGTTGAATTGGAATCGCGATGGCGAAGAGACCGAGGATCGTGTTCGCGAGAATTGCGATGCGAATGCGATGCGATTCGAGTTGCAGCGCGAGCATCATGAGGCCGAAGAGCAACGCGCCCTGCAGTACCGGGATCGCGCCCATCCACGCGTCATAGCCGAGCGTCGTGCGCAATTCGTAGGCGAGCCCGAGGAAGATTGCGCTGGTGATGCATGCGGCGAGATGCGGAAAAATCGAGTTGCCGACGCGCGCACGCAGCGATGCGGGATAGATCAGGAACAGCGCGTACAACATCGCGCCGATCGCGAGTTGTTGTGCATCGGTGTAGCGATCTGCAACGAACACCACCGCGAAGAAGAATGCGATCGCGGGTAGCACGAGCCAATGGTCTTCGTGCATCCACGCGAGCGTGAGCAGCAGCGCGAACAACGCCGTCTGGGCGATCGCGTATGCAGGCCACGTCGCCTGCGTCATCGTCATCAACGCGATCGATGAGAGTGCGATCGCGATCGGCACGAGACGCAGCTTAGGCCACTTCGCTGCGACGACGAGGAGCATCGCGAGCAGCGTGAACATCGCGCCGATGAGCGTCGTCGAAGAAGCAGGTTCGCGCCATGCGAGTCCGATGAACACCGCGAACAGCAACGGCGCCGCGTAGACCGCGATGGTGTCGAGTCGCAATCGCGCGAAGAGGTAGAGAGCGATGAAGCCCGCGAGCCACAGCAGCGACCACGGATACGACTGCGACGTGTACGACGAGACGAGCCAGATGTAGAACGTGAGCAGCGCCGCGAGTGCGCCTAACGAGTGCAGCCACGCTGGGCCACGCCACAACGAAATTGCCGCGAGTCCGCCGGCGAGCAGCAGCAGAAATCCGAACAGCACGTTGTAGCGCGCGCCGTACTCCGGAACGATCGCGGTGAAGAATGCGAAGAGCAGCGGCAGCACGGCGCCGGCTGCTGCGATCGCGCGAAACATCTTCTGTCGCGAATCGCCTTCGGCCTGCTGCCACAGCATCACCGATGCGACGACGGCGAACACGAGAAACACCGCGGCCGCGAGCGGAAGCTGTCCCGATGTGAGGAACGTCGCGATCCAGCCCCATTGATAAATCGCGGTGAGACCGACGCTCAGCGCGGTGAGCAGCGGCCAGCGTTTGCGGAACGCGATCCACGAGATGCCGCCGTTGAGCAGCAGCAGATACGAGAACAACGCGAGGGGACGGTTCTCGCCGGACGACAGCAACGCGGGCGTGGCGAAGCCGCCTAACAATCCGAGAAGCGCGATGAAGACGGAGTCGCGGCGCGTCGAGAGATACACCGCGGCGCACGTCACGAGGAACATGCCGAAGAACGCGGCGGTGGCGGGCCACAGATGCCAGCGTCCGTACAACGCGAACAGAGTCGCGTAGAGAATCGCGATGCCCGCGCCTAACATCGCGTTCGCGGTGAATTTGTAGTTGCGCGCGATGCGCAGCTCGCACACGACGAGCAGCGCGATGCCGGTGATCATGCCGAACGTCGCGCGCACCGCGGGACGCAGCCAGCCGTGATCGACGGAGTATTTGAAGAGAAACACCGCCGCGAGCACGAGCGCGATTCCGGCGATCCAGCCGAAGAGTTTGATCCCGACGAGTGATTCCCAATCGATCGGCTTCGCGGCTGGCTGAATGCGTGATGGTGGCGGCGGGGGAGTGAACGGCGGGATTGAAGTGTCGGTTGCTGGTTGCGGACTCGCGGGGGATTCGACGACGGGCGCGACGTACGCGGGAATCGGAGCGGGTTCAGGCTCGACGATCGGTTGCGGAGCCGGTGGTGCGGGTGCTTCAGCTGCTCGCGGCGAAGACAGCGCCATCTTCGCGATGACTTCCCGTAACGCGCGCGCTTCACTGCGCGCTTTCGAAGCGAGGACGAGCGCGATGATCGCGAGGACGAACGCTAAGAATGCAAGCATGAAAAAGGGCGGCCGTTTCGGCCGCCCTCATTGTCGCGCGATTTATGCGCTTTCTTTCGGAGCCAGGATTTTTTCTCGTCCGGCGAGATAGAGCAGCAACGCCAGAATGAGGAACGGAATCATCGACAGCGCATCCGACCACGGGCCTTCCGCCAACGGGTTCTTCTTCGCGAATTCGGCCACCGCGTTGTTGAACGGCTCGAAGTACGAGAAGCCGAGCAGCATCGCGAGGAGGATGCCGGAGATGGCGCCACCGGCGATGTAGCCCGAAGCCATGAGGACGCCCGGGCTCTTGTCGCCTTCCGCCACGAGCTGTTCTTCCGTCATGTTCTTGCCGGCGTACTTCTTTGCAATCCACTTATCGACGGCCCAGCGGATGATGCCGCCCGCAAGGAGAGGCGTCGAGGAGGAGAGCGGGAGGTACACACCGACGGCAAACGCGAGAGACGGAATGCCGGAGAGCTCGAGCACGACCGCGATCATCACGCCGAGGAGCACGAGACCCCACGGCAGCTCGCCGCCGAGAATGCCCTTGATGATGTACGACATCAGCGTCGCTTTCGGCGCATCGAACTTGAGCACGTCCGTGCCGTTCGGCAGTTTGCGAATCGCGCCGTTGATGCCCGGATCGACGTAGTAAACCGGCTTGCCGTTGTCGTCGACGAGATACTTCTCGGCGTTCGCGCCCGATGCCGTGTTCTGGCGGAACCAGACGTTGTACTCCTTCGAGTCTTTGCCGCCGCTCAGCAGGCGACCGTGATCCGCGGTCGTGCGACCGTGGAACTCGGAAGGCTTCGCCATCTCGCCCTGCTGCACCGAGCCCGCGATGATTCCTTCACCCTTCGAGCCGACCGGCACGTACACCGAGTACGCATCGTTGAGATACAGAAGCAACGGTCCGAGCATGATCGCCGACGCAAGTGCGCCGATGAGAATCGCGATCTGCTGTGACTTCGGCGTCGCGCCGACGAGGAAGCCGGTCTTGAGATCCTGCGAGGTCGTGCCGCCGTTCGACGACGCGATGCAGACGATCGCGCCGATCGACAACGCGGTCACGAAGTAGTTGCTGCCCGTCCAGCGCAGCAGCACGAAGCAGAGGCAGGTGAGCAGCAGCGTCGCGACGGTCATGCCGGAGATCGGATTCGACGAAGAGCCGATCTCACCGGTGAGTCGCGATGACACCGTGACGAAGAGGAAGCCGAAGACGATGATCAGCAGCGCTGCAACGATGCGTGCCGCGAAGCCGGTGCCGCCGACGTAGAGCGGATTCGCAAAGGCGATGACGACGATCAGCGCGATGATGCCGAGAAGCACGAACTTGATCGAGAGATCGCGATCGGTGCGCGGAACGGCAGTCGTGCTTGCGACGCCGCGCGAGCGCGAGAGATCCTTGAGACCGCCCTTGATGCCGTGCCAGATGATCGGCAGCGAGCGGAAGACGCTGATGATGCCGCCCGCCGCAACCGCGCCCGCGCCGATGTAGAGAATGTAGGCGTTGCGAATTTCGCCCGGACCCATGTCCTTGATCAGCTTCGTTGCTTCCGGTGCGAGCGGAGCCACGAGCGATGTTCCGAAGAACTTGATCATCGGAATGAGCACGAGATACGCGAGCACGCCGCCCGCGGCCATGACCGCCGCGATGCGCGGGCCGATGATGTAGCCGACGCCGAGCAGCTCCGGCGAGATCTCCATCGCCACCGATCCGGCCGCGAACGGAGGCCCGAACGTCTTGCCCGGCGTGTCCTTCCAGCCGTGCAGTGCGCTCATGAGGCTCTTGTAGAGCAGGCCGATGCCGAAGCCGGTGAAGATCGTTTTGCCGCTGGTGGCCGTGCCGCCGAGTGCTTCCTGTTCGCGCTTCGCTTCTTCCGAAGCAGCAGCGCGCGATTCATCGCTCGCACCGGCTTTCAGCACTTCCGCGCAAGCGGTGCCTTCCGGATATTTGAGGATGCCGTGCTGCGCGACGATGAGCGCGCGGCGCAGCGGAATCATCATCAGGATGCCGATCAAGCCGCCGAGAATCGCAACGAGCATGACGCGCGTGATTTCGAGATCGAAGCCGAGGATGAGAATCGCGGGAATCGTGACGCCGACGCCTAAGGCGATCGACTCACCCGCCGATCCCGCGGTCTGCACGACGTTGTTCTCGAGGATCGTCGCGTTGCGCAGACCCGCTTTCGAAAGAATGCGGAACAGCGTGATCGAGATAACGGCGACCGGAATCGAGGCGCTCACCGTGAGTCCGACCTTCAGCACGAGATACAGCGACGACGCGCCGAAGATCATGCCGAGGACCGTGCCGACGATCAGTGGCAGGATCGTCAACTCGGGGAGTTTCGTTTCCGGAGCAATGTACGGAGTAAATGACGCCGGCCCATCCGGCTTCCACCCGACCTGGTCCGGATGGCCTTGCGGAACAGCACTCATGCGGTTCTCCCTCTATCCAAAATGCCTTGAAAAACGGGCTGGATTGTATCTCAGCAAACGCAACAGACTCTGTGCATACGTGCCTTCCAAAGCGAGGCAGTCACAACTACCATCGGCGGTCACGTTGCGATGACAAACGCCCTTTTCGCACTCGAACCCGCCACGCTCCGCGACCTTCTCACATCACGCGCACAGACCGATCCGCATCGTCTCGCGTATGCGCAAGGCGATGCGGATCTCACTTACCGCGCATTGTTCGATGACGCTTCGGCCATCGCCGCGGGTTTGGTCGCGAGCGGCGCGCTGTCCGGCACGAGCGGCGATCGCGTCGCGCTCTCGATTCCGGCCGGTCTCGATTTCGTGCGCGTGTTCTGGGCGTTGCAACTCGCGGGTGCGATCACGTGCGCGCTGAATCCTGCATCACCGGCAGCGAGCGTTCTCTCGCGCGCGAAACGCGTGCGTCCGCGATTGCTCGTCACGCACGATGACGCGCTCGCCGCACAAGCGGATGTCCCGACTCTCGTCCTGAAGGATCTGCCGCGTTCCACCGATCCGCTTCCACGCATCGACGTCTCTCCGTAAGACGTCGCGATTCTGCAAACGACGTCCGGAACATCGGGCGAGCCGAAGGCGGCGATGATTCGTCATCGCAATGTGTTGCTCTCCGGTGCGAGCTCGACGGAGGCGTTCGCGTTTGGTCCGCACGACGTCCTCGTGAGCTGGGTTCCGCCATGGCACGACCTCGGGCTCATTCGTTTCATCGCCGGCGCCGTGTACATGGGCGCGCCGTGTCACATCGTGCAGCCCGCGATCTCCACGATTCCGGAGTGGCTGCGCACAATCGATCGCGTGCGCGGCACGATCACCGGTGCGCCTGATTTCGCGTACCGGCTCGCGGCGCGTCTCGTCGATCCGAAGAGCGTGAATCTCAAATCGCTGCGCATGGCGACGAACGGCGGCGAAGCGGTGCGCATGAGCACGATCGACGCATTCGAGAAAACGTTCGATGTGCCGGGCGTCGTGATTCCGGGCTACGGACTCGCGGAAGCAACGCTCGGTGTTGCGTGCAAACGTCCGGGCGAGTCGCGCGGTGTCGATGAACGCGGCAATGTCTCGTGTGGCCGCACGTTGCCGAACATCGAGATGCGTCTCGATGACGACGGCGAGATTTCGATTCGCGGACCGCTCGTGTTCGCGGGCTACTTCGATACCGACGATGTGTTGCGCGATGGATGGTTCGCGACAGGCGATGTCGGTCATGTCGAAGACGGCGAGTTGTACGTGCTCGGTCGCAAGCGTGCGATGCTCAAGCGTGGCGGTGCGGTGCTCGCGCCGCGTGAGTTGGAAGAAGTCGCGCAAACGATCGAAGGTGTGCGTATCGCAATGGCGGTGGGGCTTACGTCATCGTTTGCGACCGAAGAGATCGTTGTTGCGATCGAGACGGATGTTGACGATCGCGATCGCATCACGCGCGATGTTGCCGATGCAATTCGCGACGCGCTCGGCTTCGCGCCGGAACGCGTGCTCGCGTTCGCGCGCAACACGCTGCCACGCACATACAACGGCAAGCTCAGGCATGCGGCGCTGAAACAGCAATTAGAATCCGCGCCGTGACCACGACCACGGAAGTGCACGAGATCGTTCGCGCGCGCGGCGCTTCTCTCGATGCCATCAACAACGACGACGTTGCCATCGGCGCGAACGGGCTCGGTCTCGATTCCATCGCCATTGCCGAGGTATTACTCGATTGCGAACGACGCTTCGGAGGCTCGTTCGTCGATCTGCTCGAACGCACACCACTCACGTTGCGCGCGTTGATCGAGCGCGCATCCTCACAATGATTCGCACGCTGCGCAGCCGTGTGTTTCGCGTGTTGCTGCGAACGCTCGCGACGAACCTCGGCCGCGCACCGCGCATCGTGTTGTTCTGTTCGGACGTCATCGCGCGCACGGCATTCGCGGGGATGCGCGAGCTCGTCGTCGCGGAGTATTTGCGGATCGCGGGCTACGACAAATTGCGCGCGACGATCGCGCCGCCGGATCCGCGCGTGAAGACGTTTCAGCCGCCGCTGATCTTCGGCACGTTTCACCTCGGCGCGTTAGGCGCAATCGGCACGATGCTGGGGGATCTTCCGGGGAACGTGCTTGTGCTTCGCGCAACGCCGAAGCTCGCGAGGCCGCAACCAAACGTGACGATCGAAGCAACGCGCGGCGATGAACAGCATCGCGCGAGAGTGTTTCATCGCGCGCTGCAGTATCTGCAGAACAAACAGTTCGTCTTCGTCACGCTCGATCCCGAGGAAGCGACGCGTATCGCGGCGCCGTTTCGCGGTCGCACGTTGCAACTCGCGCGCGGACCGTTCGCGCTCGCGCGCATCACGCAAACGCCGATCGTGCCCGTGATCGCGCGCTGGCGAAACGCGCGCGTGGAGCTGGTGTTCGGTGACGCGATCGATGCGATGAGCGATGAAGCGGCAATCGCTGCTCGCGTGGCGCTGTGGCTGGAGAAGTATCTCGAAGAGAATCCGGAAGACGAGAGTCAGCGGGTTCGTGATTTGACGGTGTGACTCACGCTACCGCGCGAGCCACCTTCAAATACTGTCCCGTGATGCTCCGCGGATTCGCCGCGATCTCCTCCGGCGTTCCCACCGCGACAATTTCGCCGCCCTGATCGCCGCCCTCGGGTCCGAGATCGATCACCCAGTCCGACTGTTCGATCAGTTGCGTGTTGTGCTCGATCACGAGCACCGAGTTGCCGCGCTCGATGAGATCGCGGAACGTCTTGATCAGCACCTGCACGTCGGTGTGATGAAGACCGGTCGTTGGCTCATCGAAGAGAAACAGTCGCGGCTTGTCGATGTTCGCGGTCTCCGCGAGAAACGATGCGAGCTTCAATCGTTGCGCTTCGCCGCCGGAAAGCGAATCAGTCGATTGACCGAGTCGCAGATAACCGAGTCCCACCGCGCGCAACGAATCGAGTCGCTTCAGCAATGCGCGCCGCGCGACGAAGAACTTCGCCGCTTCGTCGACGGTCATCTGCAGAATGTCGTTCACGTTCTTTCCTTTGAACGTGACCTTCATGACGTGCTCGCCGAAGCGACGCCCATCGCATTTCTCGCACACCACTTCGACATCCGCGAGAAACTGCATGTCGATCGTCACGACGCCCGCGCCCTGACACGTTTCGCAGCGCCCGCCTTCCGTGTTGAACGAGAACATGCCCGGCGTGACGCCGTTGAGTTTCGCGCCGGTCGTTTCCGCGAGCAGTTTGCGAATCTCGTCCCACGCCTTGATGTACGTCGCGGGATTCGAACGCGATGAACGTCCGATCGGCGACTGATCGACGAACTCCATGTCGTAAATCAGCTCGGTGCCTTCGAGCGCGTCGACCTTTCCGGTCTCGAGACCCGCGGTGCCGCGCACGTCTCGTTGATAGCGATTGAAGAGACAGTTGCGAATGAGCGTCGATTTGCCGGAGCCCGAAACGCCGGTGATCGCGACGAGTTTGCCGAGAGGAATCTCCGCAGTGACGCCGCGCAGATTGTTCTGCCGCGCGTTGACGATGCGAATCACGCCCTGTGTGTCATCGTCGGTGGAGCGGCGGGCTCTCAGCCCGCC
>JBQCJC010000538.1:0-3293 GCA_051953135.1 Thermoanaerobaculia bacterium
ACGCGACGATCGTCACCGGCACGACGTGCAGATAGCCGCGCGCCGCGAAGAAACCGGCCGCGACGAGAATCGCTTCTCCTTCGAGAAACGTCCCGACGAACACAGCCAGATATCCAAACTGCTCGAGCAGCGATTCCGGCGTCATTCAACACTCACTCGCCGAGAGGCGCACAATAGCGATGAAATTGCCGCCGGGGTGCGGCGTTTTATCCACAAACGGAGGCAATCGATGAAGCGTGCCTGGATTTTCCCGCTGACGCTCGCGGCCGCGCTCCCGCTCTTTGCGCAGAACGCGCAGGAAACGAAGAGCAACGCGAAGCCCGAAACGAAAACGACCACCGAGCAGACCGAGACCGCTGTTGCGCCGGCTGCCACTCCGCAGACGACGGGAGCGCCAAAGACTGCTGGTGGAGGAGACTCGCCGCTGGTCGCCGCCGCGAAACGCGCGCGCCGCGGCAAGACGTCGAAGATCGTGATCACGAACGAGACGCTCGCGCAAAGCAGCGGCAAGGCGCACATCACGACGACCGACAAACAAGCTCCGGTGCCCGCGACGGTCTCGACCTCGAAAGAACCGGCCGAGTCTCAGTGGGAACAGGAACAACGGCAGCAGAAGGTTGCGGCCGAGGCCGCGGCGAAGAAGACGGAAGAGCAGGAGAAGCTCGCCAGGAAAGCTGCCGCCGCGGAAGAAGGGTACGACGGCGGGCAGGGCGATGACGCCGACGAGTTCGTTGGGAGTGCGCCTCCGCCTCCGATGCACTGAGCGATCGCACCGCCCTAGCGGTGCACTCCTTCCCTCGCTTCGGTCGAGCGCAGGATTTTTTCGAGCAGCGTCCACACTTCGTCGAGACGCTGCTCGATTCGTTTCAGCCGCTCGTCGAGATCGCCCGTCTCGAGCTCCGAGACGATGTCCCAGAAGATCGGATCGTTCGGCATGTTGCGCGGCACGCGTTGCCGCGCCGTCAGCGTGATGTCTTCGTTGTCTTCCGGATAGACGCGATCGATCATCGTCGCAATCGAGCTCTCGGGCGCGATCAGCGGCGAGACCGTCATCCCCACCGCCGCTTCCACGCGATCGAGCACTTCGATGTCGGTGGGATCGACCATCGCCACTTCGAGCCGATCGCCTTCGACGCGCACCGGGATCGCTTTGCAATCCATCGCGATCGCGCGGTTCATCTTCCGCAGCACTTTCTTCGGAATGTCGATGTGCAAAAGGCTGATGCACGGCACATCGATCTGCTTGGAGAGAAACGCGGCGAGCACGTTTTCGTCGATGAACTTCAGGTCCACGAGCGTCGAGCCGAAACGTCGGCCGCCGTGTTTCTGCTCGGCCAGGGCGATTTGCATCTGCACCTCATCGATGAGGTTCGCCGCCAACAGCATATCGCCCAGGTTCTGCCGCTGCATGGAGCGCACATCGTACCCTCTCCCGCACCAGCGGGAGAGGGAAACAGTGTGTGACTCATCGAGCGTGCGCGTGGCGATGCCGCTTCACCGCGCGATAGCCACCGACGAGGCCGATGATCGCGCCGAGTTTGCGGAATCCGAGCAGACGCGCGGTACCTTTCGCCGACTTCTGACCGAGCCGGAAAAGGAGTAGCTGCTTCAGTAAATTGAACATGCGTTGCCCTCCGTTCGAACATACGGAACTGCAACGCTGCTGCCATGTGGATGTGCGGCTAAGCTGCTGATCCGTATTCACTTAATGCGAGCACAGCCACATATCCATACCCACTGGCAAAGAGGCTCAGAAACGGCAGTGAAGCCCAGCGCTGCGTCAGCGCGAACGCGACCATCACGCACACGAAGAACATCGCAAGCGCAACCTCGGCCAGAGGAATGCGCGTGCCGCGCACGCGTGCGGTCGAGCTCCCCATCTTCGGCGTGCGCTTGAAGTGCCCGCCTCTCTGCAGCACGCCTTCGAGCACCGCGCTCGCGTTGCGCACGTTCATGCCGACCCCGACCGGCAACACGAGCATGAGCTCGCGCCACGACGGCAATGGTCGTCCTGCCCAACGCTGTCCTTCGCGATAGAAAAGCAGCACGCTTCCACTCGACGCTGCGAAGAGCAGGAAGTCGATCGCGAAGGTCCAGAGGAGGTGATGTTCGTAGCGCAGCAGCAGCGCCGGCACGATCAGCAGCGCCAGCACGAGACTCAGCAGGTACGCGCTGTTGTTCGTCAGATGAAAAAACGCCTCGGCTTTCACCGCACGATCGACATCGCTCTTCGCAATCTCGCCGAGGAGCTTTCGCGCGGTTTGCAGCGAGCCTTTCGCCCAGCGATGCTGCTGATCCTGAAAGCCGCTCAGTGCCGCGGGCAACTCCGCCGGAATCTCGACGTCGTTCACGAACGCGAACTCCCAGCCCGCGAGTTGTGCGCGATACGAGAGATCGAGATCTTCGGTGAGAGTCGACGACGACCAGCCACCCGCGTCTTCGATCGCCTCGCGACGCCAGATGCCAGCGGTGCCGTTGAAGTTGAAGAAGCGTCCGCTGAAATTGCGCGCCGCCGATTCGACCGCAAAGTGCGCGTCGAGAAACAGCGCCTGCACGCGCGTGAGCAACGACTGATCGCGATTGAGATGCGTCCATCGCGCCTGCACCATGCCGATGCGCGAGTCCGCAAAGTACGGAACCATGCGGAGCAACGTATCGGCGTGCGGAACGAAATCGGCGTCGAAGATCGCGAAGAGTTGCGCCTCACTGCGACGCATGCCTTCCGCGAGCGCACCGGCCTTGTAGCCATCGCGCGTGTTGCGCCGAATGTGCGCGATGTCGATTCCGCGTGCGCGCCACTCGATTACTTTGCTCGCGACGATGCTCGTCGTTTCGTCGTTCGAATCGTCGAGCACCTGAATGTCGAGCGTGCCTTCGTATTCGAGTGATGCGACGGCATCGATCAATCGCGCGGCGACGTTAGGCTCGTTGTACAGCGGAAGCTGCACGGTGAGCGGCGGAAAAACGTTCGCCGTGATCCGCGCAGGCGGCGGTATGCGGCGCCGCAATCTGACAAGATGGAACCGATGAACGCTGTAGACGGCGAGGACGCTGAGCACGAGGTAGTACAGCGCCAGGATGGCCGTTTCAGTCGCAGTCATGGAGCCGCGCTGATTCTACTCGCGGCGACGATTGCCATCGCGCCCTACGCGACGAAACGTATGGGATTCCATGCATTCGTGGCGGTGTACGCGATCGCGACGTTCCTGTGGAGCGGGGGGGGGGTTGGCCCCCCCCCCAAATCAACACCCCGGGGGGGGGGCCCCCCCCCCCCCCCGCCTTGGCGTTGGGGG
>JBQCJC010000539.1:0-2095 GCA_051953135.1 Thermoanaerobaculia bacterium
GACGGTGCCCGCGACCGGAGGCTCGCTTCGCATCGCGCTCCGCGATCAGCAACGACACGAAAACCGCGAACCGCCAACCATCAACCGCCAACCCGTTCCCCCAACAACCATCAACCAACTACCGACAACCAACCTCCAGCACCAGCTCGAACAACTGCAGCAACTCCTCGAATCGATCGTGCGGCTTGCGCATCGATGGCGCGGCGATCGGTGCGATCTCGTCGATGTCTTCTGTCAAAAAGATGATGGGAAGGGCGTCGTCATACACGCGGACCGCGCGCGCGATCTCCAAGGCGCGTAGATCCGGGAGGTCGAGATCGAGGATCAAAACGTCGGGGGCGAGTCTACGGAGAGTTCCGATCGGGTCGGAAAATGGCGGGACCAGAGAGCATTCGAGCTCCATCAGACTGAAGAACATGTGCAGCATTTCCCCAGCTTCGCGATCGCTCTCGATGACCGCGACGTGCCGAGTTGAGAACAACTCGAAGCCGGGACTATGCTTTGCCGGCTGAATGGCAGCTACTGATCCTCCCCTTCGAGATCAAAGAGCTCGGAGGCACGGACGTTCTCGCCTGACAGCCGCCGGCACGCCGCGGCGATCGCAGCAATGCAGCGGCGCGTTGGTTCCATCTTCCCCAACCGGATCCGCAAGAGGTGCTGACGGCTGTATCCAGACTCGCGGGCGAGGTGCGCCGGCTTGATCCCCCGGCTCTTCAGAAACGCTTCCAGACGAGTGCTCATGTGCAATATCCTGCATACTACTGAGGTGCAGGATGGATGTCAATCCGCAGGTGCACAAATCGTTCGTTCCGGCGCACAATAATGCGCAACCATCGGAGCCACCTAGACTTGTCTCTTTTTAGACATTTGCAGGCGGATAAAAATCTCTAGCACCTACAGGGGGTGGAAAAGTGTCTTTTCGTCACCCCGTATGCGAGAGTGTCCCTGCATCATGGTGACCGCGGACAAGGAGACGGCGCCGGACCCCGGGTCCACGCAACGCCTCTGAGCAGCGGTCGTAACGTTCGTTGGCCTGTGTTGATAACTACGCAATCGACAAGTAACCTATAAGTTCCTTTATATGCTCGGAGACACCGTTCGAGAAGCACGCATTCGTAAGGGCCTCACCCAGGCCCGGCTGGCGAAACTCGCCGGAGTGAGCCGCCGTCACCTCGCCGCGCTCGAGAAGGGGGCGAACGTCTCGGTCAGCATCCTGCAGCGCGTCGCCGCGGTGCTCGAGCTCACCGAGATCCCTCTCGGCGATCTTTCCCTCCGCGCGAAGGACGCGGACCGCACGGTGAACATGCCGCTCCTCACCGACACGATCCGCGAAGCACGCGTCGAGGCGGAACGCGCCCAGGCGATCCTCGCCCGCGCTGAAAATCTCCTCGGCGCCGAGCCCACGGTTCCGGGCGCCATCATCGACATGGCGTTCCCGCGCATGCCGGTCCGGCGCTTCGAAGCGTCAGCAGGCAATGGCGCGGACATGCTGCGCGAGCGGCCGGACTGGGTGGAGATCGAGACGGCCGGTGAGATTCGCCACGGCGAGCCGGTCGCCGAGGAGAGGAAAGAGATGGTGCATGTCCCGCATCATCTGGTTGAAAGCGGCGAGATCGTGTTCCGCGCCCGCGGCGACGGCATGCGCGATCAGGGCATCGAAGATGGTGATCTGCTCGTCGTCGAACTGCGTCCGCGCGGACGCGCCGCCAGCGGCGAGCTCGTGATGGGCCGCATCGGACGTCTCGTATTCGTCGGCCGCTGGTGGCAGAAGCACGGACGCAAAGTGCTGATGTCGAA
Organism: Thermoanaerobaculia bacterium; assembly: GCA_051953135.1. GTDB lineage: Bacteria > Acidobacteriota > Thermoanaerobaculia > Gp7-AA8 > Gp7-AA8 > QHVT01. The sequence continues at coordinate 1,798 of JBQCJC010000539.1, forward strand.
CGGACTGTCGGAAGTGACGGTGGGACGATCGGGACGATCGCTGCGCGTGGTGGCGGCGATCAATCAGATTTTGCGTGGGGTGTAAATCTATGGAGTGCGGCGGCGAAAGCCGTCGCTTTCTTCATAGCGGCAGCTTGCGCTACCGCACTCCAAATCACTACCCTCCCCGCCCGTGACGACACTCAAACGCGAGCTCGGGTTATGGCGCGGTGTCGCGCTCAACATGATCGACATGGTGGGGATCGGGCCGTTCATCACGATCCCGTTCATCCTCTCCGAAATGGGCGGCGCGCGATGC
>JBQCJC010000540.1:0-12720 GCA_051953135.1 Thermoanaerobaculia bacterium
CGCCGCCCGCCCCGCCGTCATCTATGCCGGCTTGAACGCCGGCGCTCCGGATACGCCGTCTGAACCTCGGCGTCGCGCCGAGGTTTGGTTCTTCGCCGCACTCGCATTGTTCGGCGTACTGGCTCATGCCGAGTGGACGCCGCTTGCGCGCGTGCTGCAGAAACTCCCACTGCTGGATATTGCGCTCAATGAGCGATTCTCATTCGCCGCCGCATTCGCGATCGTGATGCTTGCCGCATTAGGTCTTGAAGAATTACAGCGCCGCGGCGCGCTGATCACATTCGCAATCGTTGCAATCGTGTTGACGATCGCGAATTACGCGGCGGTGCGATCTCCGTTCGTCAATCATGGTCCCGCGGAGTGGGGGAGGTTTGTGATTGCCGCGGAGCTCGGCGGGCTGGTGCTGGCGATGATCGCCATCGCCACGAAACGTCCCGCATTGCTCCTCGGCATCCTGCTCGCGCAACGCGTGCTCACGGCCGGCGGCATCTACAAAGATTTCCCGCAATCGGCCGCGTATCCGCCGATTCCGATTTTCGCGTCGCTGCCGCACGATACGTATCGCATTACGGGCCACGGACGCGCATTCATCCCCGGCACCAGTGCGATGTACGGACTGGAAGATGTGCGCGGCTATCAGGCCATGACGTTTCGCCGTTATTTCGAAACGTATCCGACATGGTCGATTCATCAGCCGGTCTGGTTCAATCGCGTCGACGATCTCACACGTCCGTTTCTCTCATTTCTCAATGTGCGTTATGCGATCACGTGGGATCGCGATCCGCCACCGGACGGCTGGCGCGAAGCCGCGCGTCAACCCGGAACGTTGTTGTTCGAGAACACGCGCGTGATCGAGCGCGTCTTTCTTCCGCGCTGGGTGCGCATTGGCGACAGCGCCGAGGCGACGATCGCCGGGATGATTGCGGAGAAGGATTTTCGCGAGCGCGCGTGGATCGAAGCGGAAGGTCCCGCGTACGAGCGCGAGAACGGTCCGGGTCGCGTGACGTTCACGCGATCATTGAAATCGTTCGATATTCGCGCCGAAATGCAACGCGACGGCTGGATCATGATCTCCGTTCCAGCATGGAAGGGCTGGCGTGCGACGGTCGACGGCAAGCGCGTCAACGTGCAGTTCGCGAATCACGCATTCGTTGGGATTCACGTTCCGGCTGGAACTCACGTGATCGCCCTGGACTATCAATCGCGAGCATTTGTCGTGGGCAGGGCGATCAGCGCGATCGCCCTGCTCACACTCGTCATTGCATCTTTTCGAGCCGCTTTTCGAACGACTTGATGCGGCCTTCGCTGCGTTGTCCTGGAGGCAGCGCCTTCGCGAAGTCGATCGCCTGCACGATCGTGTCCTTCGCGGATTTTATGTCGCCGGCGGCGACATAAATGTCAGCGCGCACGCTTAGTACGGCGAGCTTGCGCGGACCATAAACCTTCGACAATGCGCGATCCGACGCGGCCAACGCTTTGTCGTACTGCTTCATCGCTTTGTATGCAGCAGCGAGACGCGCCGGCGGATTGTAATCGTCGGGAAAATCGCGCTCGGATTGCTCGAGCATCGGAATCGCTTTTTCCGGAACGCCGAGGTCGAGATACGCGGTGAGGCGGTGCGAGTCGTAGACCGTGCGTTGCTCCGCCGTCTTCGCTTTCGCCGCCACGTCTTCGAGGAACGACGCCCATTCGCTCTTCAGCGTGACGACGCCTTCCTCGTCACCCGCGGCATCGCGAGCATCGATCAACGCCATGTACAAGCCGGAGCGATCGTCGCCCGACAACTTGATGTTGGGATCGTCGAAAACTTCGCGCGTATCTTTCTCGAGCTCGGTGATCCACTCTCTGCGCTTGTCGACTTTTGCGTCCAGTGCAATGGCACACGAGAGGCCGGTCGCCGCCACATTCGCCGCTGAGACGGTGCCTTTGACGCGACGATAAAGATCGAGCGCGCGCACAGCACAACGATCGTTCTGATCGGCCATGCTGAGCGAGAAGATCATCGACTCCGCGGTGCGTCCGAGCTTCGACCATTTCTTCGGTGCATTCGCAATCGCCGACTCATACGCCGGCACCGCCTCGGCATGTTTCCCTTGTGCGGCCAGCGCATCGCCATGCGTCAGCAATTTGTCCGATGCCGCGGCAGCTTTCGCGCGATACGTTTTCTCCGAATCGTCGAGCATTTTCTGCAATTGCGGCACGGTTGCGCCGCCGACGTAACGCAGAGTCACGGCATCGCGCTTTGCATCGAGCACGAGCAATGTCGGCAGCGCCGGAATCGGATACTTCTGCAGAAACTCCGCGTTCTTCGCGTCTTCCGTGTTGATGCTGAGCCAGACGAACCGTCCGGCATACCGCTCGAGGCCTTTGTCCGTGTAGACATAGGCCTTCATCGAGCGGCAGGTGTGTCACCACGGGGCCCAGGCTTCGACGAAGATCGGAACGTCCTTCGCCTTTGCCTGAGCCACCGCTTTCGCGTAATCGCTCTCGATGAACGGCAGCTCCGCTTTTGCACCCAGTGCAAACAGCGCCAGCGCCGCAATGCCGAGGAAACGTTTCATTACATCGGCCCCGCTTTCACCCACTTCGCGAACCAGTTCTCCACCTCACGATAGAAGACGCGCGAATTTTCGGGATTCATGATCCAGTGATTTTCGTCGGGCCACACGAGGAGGCGGCTCGGCACCTGCAGTCGCTGCAGCAGCGACCACATTTCCAATGTGTTGTTCAGCGGAACGCGATAATCCTTCTCACCGACTGAGAGCAGCATCGGTGTCTTGAAATCCTTCGCGAAACGCACCGGATTCTGCGTGCGCCACGTTTCGCTCTGCTCCCACACCGGACCATTCATCGCCAGCTCGCGGCCGTAGATCGTGTCCGATGTGCCCCACTGCGTTTCGAGATTCACGAGGCCGGCGTGGCTGATCAGCGCCTTGAAGCGCGTGCCCGACCAAGCTTCGAGCGCGTTCGCAAGATGGCCGCCGTAGCTTGCACCGCCTGCGACCTGACGCGTGGCATCGATGAACGGATACTTCGCGATCGCGGCATCCGCCGCTTCCATCAATTCTTCCGCGGGACCGCGCAGCACGTCGCCTTGAATCGCCTGCGCGAACTCGGCACCGAATCCTGTCGAGCCGGTGTAATTCGTCAGCAGCATCACGTAGCCCGGCTTTGCGAGCAGGTGATAGTTCCAGCGCAGCGTGATCGAGTCCGTCCACATGTTGTGCGCGCCGCCGTGAATGAGCACGAACAACGGATATTTCTTCGTCGGATCGAAGTTCGTCGGCTTCACGATCATGGTGTGGATCTTGCGGCCGCGCTTCGACGTGAACCAGAAATGCTCGGGCGATTGCCAGTCGATCGACGCCGCTTTGTCGACGTTGAACGACGTGATGTTGCGATGCTTCTTCGTCGCGAGATCGAGTCGCACGACTTCGTTGGGATTGACGGATGAGCCCCACTGCGCGAGCAGCACCGGCGCTTTTTCCGCCTGCGACATCCCACTGTACACGCCGCTCTGCGGGTCGATTGCGAGCGTCGTTGCGCCGCCGGTGACCGGGACGCTGAAGATTTTCACGAGGCCCGAGTCTTCGGCCGTGAAGTAAATCGTTTTGCCGTCGTTCGCGACGACGTAGTCGCTGACGGAGCGATCGCTGTTCGCCGTGAGCACGCGCTCGTTTTTCATCGACGGCCAGTCGAAAGCGACGATGCGCGAGAGGTTGTACGTCTTGCCGTTGTTCGGCTCGAACGTCGCGAAAAGCGTCTTTCCATCGGTGCTGAACTGCGGATCGCTGTACGACGCGTTTGCGGTCGTGAGCTTCTCCGGCTCGCCGCCGTTCACGCTCACGCGATAGAGGTTCAGGGACGTTTCCGCGTATGCGCCTTTGTTGCGCTCGGTGGTCGCGGCGAAAAGAATCCATTGACCATCCGGCGACCATTCGCCGTTGATCGATTCCGATCCCGAGCCGCCGCCGGTGCCCGCGAATCCTGCTTCATCGACGAGTTTTGTTCCGGCGAGCAAGTCTTTCGCTGCGCCCGCGGGATCGAGCGATTGCACGAAGGTGTGCGGCTCTTTGTCCTCGATCCATTTGTCCCACGCGCGCACGGGGAAGGAGTCGTAGATGCGCACTTTGAATTTGCGATCCTTTTCTTCCTTCGCCGCTTTTTTGTTCGCTTCGTCGTCGAGCGCGCCGGGATAGACGGTGCTGCCGAACAGAATCTTTTTGCCGTCCGGGCTGAAGCGAGGACGACGCGCGCCGGTCGAGACGTTCGTCACGCGCTGCGCTTCGCCGCCAGCGAGGTCGAGGATGTAGATCTGACTCGCTTCATCGCCGTCGCGCTTCGCGGAGAAGGCGATGCGTTTGCCGTCCGGCGACCATTGTGGATCGGATTCGCCAGCTTTCATCGCGGTGAGCTTGCGCGGCTGCGATGTGCCGTCCGTCGATGCGATCCAGAGATCGGCGACCTGCTCTTTGTCGTCGTACGAAGGTTCGGTCACGGAGAAGACGGCCCATTTGCCGTCCGGACTGACCTGCGGTGCGCCGACGCGCTTCATGAGAAACAACGTTTCGTGGGTGAGCGGCTCTTTGCCAGCGGCCGCAGCCGTGATTGCGAACAGTGCCGCTGCGAGGAACATCGCGGTGCGCTTCAACAAATGCATGAGCTTCCTTTCGGCGCGAATCTTAACTGTGAGAAGAACAGTCCGAGCCCACCAGAGGCTTTCGCTGTTGCGGTTTTGTGATCGGCGCGCGCCTTGTCATCCCGAGCGTAGCGAGGGACCTGGGGGGTTGGGTGGCGCGAGGCATGAGCATTGTGCCGCCACCCGAGCCCCCAGATCCCTCGCTCACGCTCGGGATGACAGGTGCCAGCGGATTGTCGCCAGGAATGCTCCGCAGGTATCGAGTAGAACATCCCACGGCGAGCCGGTTCGAGTAACGGTCATCAATGACTGCTTCGTTTCGTCGGCGACGGCGACGAGAAATGCAACGAGCACAGCGATTCCGAGTTTTCGACTCGCGCGAAACGCGAGCAGCGCGAGCACGGCGTATTCGAAGAGGTGGCCGCTTTTGCGAATGATTGCGTGTGGCCAGTAGCCGAGGGAGAAGCCGAAGGTGCGGTGGAACCAGCCCGAGGTCGAGGCGGACGAGAGAGAATCGTTGGAAGCGAGAAGAATGATCGCCGCCCATACCGCGACCGGCAGCCAGAGCTTGAGGAATCGCATCGCCGCGTACAATACCGCCTCACGCACATGGAGCTTCGCCCGATCCGTCTGAAGGTTCTGCAGCCGAGTCTCGCGCCGCTGAAGCTCGACGTCCGCGGTCCGTTGATCACCCTCGGCCGCGCCAGCGAGTGCACGCTCCCGATTCGCGATCGCTATCTCTCGCGCCGTCACGCCGAAATCATGTTCGAGAGCTGTGAGTGGCTCGTGCGCGATTGTGGAAGCGTCAATGGCACGGCGCTCAATGGCACAAAGCTCACGGAGCCGATGCCCTTACGCACAGGCGATCGCATTTCCCTTGGCGACACACAGATCGTTTTCGAGCCCGAGGATAGTTCCGTTTCGCAGTCGAAGCTCGTCGCGCTCGATAGTGACTCACACGCAAAGAGTCTCGTCGTGCCGATGCGCGAGGCGCTCGATGAAACCGCGCGCACCAGCGTTCTGGCGGCGCTCGCGATGCAGTTCATTGAAGACCGATCGATGGACGAGCTCTTCGAGTTCATTCTGGATCGCGTCGTGACGGTTTTGTCGCCGTCGCGCGCGGCGATCGCGTTACTCGGTCCTGACGGCGAATTCGATGACGTGCGCTTACGTCGCGCGGACGACAACGAATCGCTCGATCTATTCATCAGTAAGACTCTATTAGCCGAGGTCGTGGAAGAGCGGAAAGTCGTGTCGTATGTCGACAGTTTGCTCGACGACAAATTCGCGCGCGCACAATCGATCATCGCGCAGGATATTCGCTCCGCGGTTTGTGCGCCTCTCGTCGTAGGCGATGCGGTTCTCGGCGTTCTGTATCTCGATTTCCTGGCACAACACGGCGAGGTGACGCACGAAGACGTGCATCTCATTGCGCAGATTGCGCGATTCGCGGCGGTGAAACTCGAAAACACGCGCTTACGCGAAGAAGCGATTGCGAAAGCGAAGCTCGACGAGGAATTACGCACCGCGTACTCGATTCAGAGCCGATTGCTGCCGAATGAATTGCCTGCCATCGAAGGATATGTTTTCGCCGGAGCGAATCGTCCGTGTCGCACAGTGAGCGGCGACTATTACGACGTGGTCGTGCGTCCCGATGGCCGCATTTACTTCATTGTGGCGGACGTTAGCGGGAAGGGCATTACAGCTGCACTGGTGATGGCGAGCGTTGCAACCGCGTTCAGCATTTTCACGCGGAATGATCCGTCGCCCGCGGATTTACTGCGCGAAATGAACGAAACGCTTGCGCCAAAAACCGCGCCTGCGAAATTCGTGACGATGGTTGTGGGTGTGCTCGATCCAGTGACAGGTTCCGTGGAGTTTGCGAATGCGGGTCACGTTGCGCCGTTATTGATTACATCGACTGGCGTGACGCCGTTGCGCACGACGGATCTCGTCGTCGGCGTCTTGCCGCAAGTCGTATATCGGAATCAAGCCGTTTCGTTGTCGTCTGGCGATTCTCTCGTTCTGTTCACCGACGGTGTCATTGAAGCGGAGAACGAATCCGAGCAGCAGCTCGGCCTCGATCCCGTGTGCGCGCTCGTGTCGACGATGCATGGGACGCCGGCGCCTGTGATTCTGGAGACGATCGAGAATCACGTGCAGGAGTTCATCGGCGATCTGCCCGCGGCGGATGATGTGACGCTGATGGCAATTACGCGCGTTGTAGTACGATCGAACGAAATCACGAGACAGGAGCACGTTCCATGAGCCTCACCAGCCTCATTTGGTTTCTCCTCGTTGGTCTGATCGCCGGCTGGCTTGCCGGACGCGTCATGCGCGGCGGCGGATTCGGCGTCATCGGCGACATGATCGTCGGCATCATCGGCGCCATCATCGGCGGATGGCTTTTCGGCAAGCTCGGAATCGCAGCCGGAGGCCTCATCGGCGCGATCGTCACGGCGTTCGTCGGTGCGGTGATTCTGATCGCGATCTTGCGAGCGATCCGGCGGGCCTGACGGTTTAGCCCCGACGCTGGATCGTAATACGCTCGAGAATCGTTGCGATCGTTCCTTCGTTGGCGAGATCGGAAATGTCCGTGCTGAAAACGATCAGGACTTTGCGTGTCAGATCGTCCGCGGAATAAGGGACCGGGAAATCCCAGATGCTCGACGAGTCGCTGATGAAGCAGTCGTCATAATCGACCCCGAGAATCGGTGGGAAGAATTCGCGCGCCAGTTCTTCGTAGGCGAGCATTCTGTCGGCGGACGCGAATGTGAGCGGCACTTCGGTCCCGGGCGTGGGAGAACCGCATGCTTCCAGCGATATTCTTCGAACGGCTCTTCCAATTGGTTGAGCGCATCCTCGCGGGTCTCACCCGTGCCGATGAGCAGCCATCCGTGGATCTGTGCGACCCATGGATGCAGCTGCTCATCGCGTCTCGTCACTCGGTTGTGTTCCGTGCGTTGTCGTCGAATCATGATCGGGTAATCGCGAAGCGTCCACTCGCGCCTGCGAAAGGACAGCAGGAACGCAAGCGCGCGTTTCAGATGGCTCACGCGCCGAGTTTATTGCATGATTTCGGCGATCGGAGGTATCGATGACTGTAAGTGCCGGATACCTGACCGTGATGCTGGACGTCCGCGACATCGCCCGTTCTCTCGATTTCTACAAGCTCCTCGGCTTCGAAATCATTGACGTCGATCGCGACGGCGAGCGCATTGTGTGGGCGCGTATGCACTGCAAGAGCGGCGCGGTCATGTTCCTTCCCGCTGATGAGGAAGAGGGGGAGCGGCGTGACCGGCAGCGCATGTACCTCTACACGCCGGATTTACCTGCATTGCGCGAGCAATTAATCGCCGCGGGCGTCGACGTTGGGCGAATTAACTACCCGCCTTACATGCCGAGCGGTGAATTGTGCGTTGCCGATCTTGACGGAAACGCGATTTTCATCGGCCATTGGAGCGACATCGAGGATGAGGCGTGGGAGCGGCGATTACAGGAAAAACGCGCGGCCGGATTGATTCCGTAGAAATAAAGCGGAAATGACTTCGCAGACACAAATCGTCGTCCCACCGTATCGCATCTCTATACGAAGCAAGCGACGCTCGTCGAGGAGTTCGACCACGACTCGGATCACGCGTACTCGTTTTGCGCGATTGGGCGACAGGATCGATTGCCGGAGTTGGTGGTCATTCAACGTTATTCACCGGCGGGGTGGGGCGCTTATCCCGGAATTTTGATCGTGCCGGAAACGCACATCGCATGGATTGGGGCGGGCGAGCGGTTGCTCGCTTATCGACTGGAGCCTTCACCAGTGCGCTTGTGGACCGATTGCTCTTCCCTGGGGTTCCATTCGTGGGAGCGGTACGGCAATTTCATTCTCATGCGTGCGGAACTCGAATGTGCGGCGTGGACGATTTACGGGGAGAAATTGTGGGCGGTTGATGTCGAGCCGCCGTGGGAGTTCATTGTCGAGGGCGAGATCATCCATCTCGACAACTACGGCGTGAAATCGCAATTCCCGATCGCCACTGGTCCTTCCAAATAGAAAGCGGCAGGCTTTCGCCTGCCGCTTCCTCACCACAGTGAACCTTTGATTACTTCTTGAACGTGCGGAGGTGTTTCACCACCGCGGCGATGTCGGCGTCGCTGAGTTTGCCTTTGTAGGCCGGCATTTTGCCTTTGCCGTCCGTCGTGATCTTGATGAGATCCGCGTCGGAGAGCTTCTGGACATCGGCGGAGCCGAGGTCGCGGAGCTTGAGGTTTTTGCCCATGGTCGTCTGGCCGTCGCCGTTCGGGCCGTGGCACATGGCGCATTTGGCTTTGAAAATCGCCGCGCCGTCTTCCGCCAGGGCGACGGGGACGAGCACAAGGGCGAACAGGACACACAATGCAAGACTCTTTTTCATAACATCCTCCTCAGGATTTCGGCCGTGGCCGGGTTACATGTCCTTGCCGGTATGGCATTCGGAACACGTTGCAAATCGTAAATCGCCCATGTCGATCGGGTGCTGGAACGACGCTTCGGGCGCACTGATCATCACCGTCGCCCCTTCCTTCTGTCCGAGCACATCGTGACAGATCGTGCAGTCCTTCTTCACGACTTTTCCGTCACGACTCTTATGTTCATCGTCGTGACAGCGGAAACAGCCGGTGTAGTAGAAGTGACCGATGTTATCGGGATGCGTGCGCCAGTCCGTCTTCATCTCGGGGAAACGCGTTCGCTTGAAGATCGCCTGCACCTCGCGGATCGCGGACTGAATATCGTTCGCGCGTGACGCATAAATCGCCGGGTAATTCGTCTTGTAATACGCGTCGAGATCCTTGGCGATCGACGCCACGGCCTGATCGGTTGTCGAATAATCTTTCGACAGGGCGATGACCGCCTGCGCCTTGATGAACGGCAGGTCGCGGCGAATATCGTTCGCGAGCAGCGCGCGATCGACGGAACGATCCGGCGGCTGATAAATGTGCGTCGGGCGATTGTGGCAATCGACGCAATCCATCCGGCGTTGTGATTTGGCCGCGATCTGTTCCGCGGTGAGACTCACACCCGGCGCGAAGTATTCGGTAATTTTTCCGGTCTTACGATTGCGCACGCGGATGTAATCGATCTTTTGGCGCTTGTCGTCCGAGATGTACGACACCTCGTTCTGGAGATTCATGTGCGAGTGAATGCCCGCCGCCGCGCCGCGATCCGGATCGCCGCCGCCGGTCTTGATCAGCAGCCGCGTCTCGCGAGCGGTATTCGCCTCGTCGTAGCCGAAGTGATTGAACACCTTGAGCTGCGCGCCCCAGAATTTCTCGGGCCAGTGGCACTGCTCGCAGGTTTCCTGCGCGGGACGAAGATTATGAACCGGCGATTGAATCGGCCGCGGGTATTTATTCACCGCGGTCGAATAAAGCTGATACGCGCCGGACATTTTCGATTTCACATACCACGTCGCGCCGGAGCCGATATGGCAATTGACGCAACCGACGCGCGCGTGCGGCGATGTTTTATACGCCGTGTACTCCGGATGCATGACCTCGTGGCACGTCGTGCCGCAAAATTGATCGGAGTCCGTGTAGTGATACGCCTTGTACGAACCGGCGACGCTGATCAGCGCGAAGACCGACACGCCGATGATCGACCATTCGACGATATGCCGCGTGCGCGGATTATTGAGGTTGATGTCGGGATAAGCGGGGATTTCTTCGGGTGATTTACGCCGCCGGCGCTTGCGCTCGAGCAGCATACCGAGGAAAAACAACGCCAGGCCAAAGCAGAGAACGCCCGGGAGCAGGACGTAGGCGAAGATGCCGACGTAAGGATTGGCGTGGCTGGAGCCGACGTCGGCGAAAACCAGGAAGGCGATGTTGACGAGCGCGATGATCGCGATGACGAGACCGATACTACTGAGAAGATTCCGCGCAAGACTCGGGGGCTTGGCAGGTACGTCGGGCATTCGTTCCCTCCACTGAACGAGTCGTGAGTTGCGGAGAACCATTCCTCCGCAACTCACTCTCTGACTTATTGCTTACGTTTCATTGGACTCTTTGGACGATTGCGCTTTCTGCATTTTCTCCCATTCCAGCTCGTGCTCGTGACGGAAGTTGTGTTCCGTCATCTTTCCGTCGAGCAGCGCCCAGTTGATGGGATAAACGTCCGGATCGAAGATCACCGCGTAAAGGTGCCAGATGATGATGGCCCACGTCGCGAGAATCGCTTCGTAGTAGTGGATCATCAACGCGACGTCCACCCACCAGCGCGGCAGGCCGAGCCAACTCGAAACCTGCACTTCGAACCACAGCATGAGACCGGTCACGCCCATGACGATCGTGCCCCACACGAGCGCCCAGTATTCCGCTTTCTCCGCGTAGGTGAAGCGGCCCATCTTCGGATGGACTTTGGACAGACCGAGGTAGTACTTCATCACTCCGATGATGTCGCGCGCATCTTTGAAGTTAAACCAGAAGTCCTTGAGACCCTGGCGTCCTTCTTTGGTGAAGACCATGTAACCGATATGGCCGACGCCGAGGACGAGCATGATGACCGCGGCGATGCGGTGAATGATGCGGCGGATCGCTTCACCACCGGAAATCGTGGCGAATAAAGAATCGGGTTTCGCCAACGCAAATCCGGTGATGACCAGCGCAAAGAAGCTGAACAGAAGCAGCGCGTGCTGAATGCGCTGGATCTTGTTCATGCGCGTCACGGTGCGCGTGGGATCTTTACGCGCCTTACGCGCTTTCCTGACCCAGATGATGATGTTGTGCAGGGCCATGAAGCCGAGCGTCAGGGCGATGAGCGGAACGTAAATCAGGCTCACCCAGCGCAGCACTTTGTCGCCCATGCTCGCCTCGTGCGGCGCCATGGCCTCGAGGTGCACGCGGCCTTGCGAGAACTTCTCGCCCGCGCCCGGGTGACAGCGTCCGCAGGTCTGCGCGAGATTCTTCTGATTGATTGTGGATTCGGGATCGTCTTTCGACTTGATGTTGTGAATGCCGTGGCACGACGCGCAATTCGCGGCTTCGTCGGAGCCAAGACGTTTCGCAAGACCGTGGTAACTATCTTCGTAGCTCTTGATGCGCTGCGAGGAGAGACCGAATTCCGACGTCATGCGCACGTTGCCGTGGCATTGACCGCAGGTCGTGCGCGCGATGTTCTGTGCGGCGACCGAGGAGGTCGGATCGATGTGCGATTTGATGTTGTGAATGCCGTGGCAATCGGTACAGACCGGAACCTGCGAATTTCCGCGCGCGGCCGCTTTGCCGTGTACGGATTCCGCGTAAACCTTCGCGACTTCGCCGTGGCATTTACCGCAGGTCTTCGGGATATTGAATTTGAAGATCGGCGATTTCTGTTCGTTGGCGCCGAGAACTTCGTGCGCACCGTGGCAATCGATGCAAACGGCTGCTTTGGTATTGCCGCTCGCTAACGCTTTACCGTGAACGCTGGTGCCATAAGAGAACGCGGGCTGCGTTGAAAGCCCCGAGCTCTCCATGACCATTTTCTGGCCGTGGCAGCTTCCGCAGGTTTTCGGGACGTTCTGATGATTCGTCGGCGATTTTGGATCGGTATGCGGAAGGATCTTGTGAGCGTTTCCGCCGTGGCAGGATAAACAACCCGCGGCATTGCGATTGCCTGCCATGAAGGCTTTGGCGTGGCGGCTGTTTTTCCATTCGTCGACTTTGTCACTGTGACAGGTGGAGCAGTCGACGGCGACAGGGGCGGGCTCGTGTGGATAGTCTTTGATGTCGGCGTGACAGTCGGTGCATCCGAGGACGCCGTGAATCGATTTCCCAAAGGCATCGGGATCGACGTGAACGCTCTTCGTCTTTCCGTTGCCGAGGTCTTTTGCTGCCGTAGGATCGCTGTGGCATCCGAGACAATCGTCATTCGACATCTGCGCGAACGCGCCGAATGCGAAGGTGATGGTCAGGGCCAACAGAATGTTGCGCATCTTGAAACTCATCGTTTCTCTCCGCGCTCTACGGTAGCGACCGGGTCGTACTCGGCACGATGCGGGTGGTCACGGGTGCTGGGTGATGAGGGTCACGAGGAAGGGTGGTTGTCGGTAGTCGGTAGTCGGTAGTCG
>JBQCJC010000541.1:0-3729 GCA_051953135.1 Thermoanaerobaculia bacterium
GCCGTCGTTGCAGATGGCGAGATCGAAATTGCCTGCACGCATCGCGGCTTGCGATGCGCCGAGGTTCTCGGGAATCGGCTCGGGGTTCACGCCGCCGAACGACGGATTCACGTCGCCGCGAATCGTCGTCACGTCGAAGCCGAGGATCTGCGCAGGTAAGGAAGCACTGACGCCGTGAATGGCGTCATGCAGGATCGACAGCTTTGCGGAACGGAGCAACTCCACATCGAGCTGCGTGCGCACGGCGTCGAGATAGTCGGGCAGCAGATTCACATTCGCGATCGAGCCGCCTGTGCGCGACTCTTTTTTCCCGACTGATGACGCGATCGCCGCATACGTTTCGGGCAGTGCGGAACCGGCGTACCACGCTTTAAATTTGAGCCCGTTGTACTTCGCGGGATTGTGGCTCGCGGTGACGACGACGCCACCGAGAACGCGTCGATGCCGCGCGCTGAACGAGATCGTTTGCGACGGCAGCGGACGATCGGAGAGCAGGACGCGAAATCCCGCGTCGCGCAATCGCTCGGCAACGACGATCGCAAATTCGCGCGAGAGAAAGCGGCGATCGAATCCGACGAGCAGCGCGTTCGCGTCGATGTTCGAAGGTGGCTGCAGTCCGCGAGCCGCAACGGCGATTGCGTCGGCGACGAGACGGACGTTGTCGAAGGTGAACTGGTCGGCCATGACGGCGCGCCAGCCGTCGGTGCCAAAGGTGATCGAGTGCGTCATCCGGCCGCGTATTGTATTCAGGACAAACGCGAACCTAATCCTCGGATTAGTTTTATTTTTACTCGACATTGCGTACCCTGTCGTCGCCATGAGGCTGCTGGTCCGCGGTGTCCTTCTTCTCTCGCTCGCTGTCCGCTTATCAGCGGCGGCCCCGCCGTTTTTCGGCGAACCGTTTCCGCTGACGAACACGAAGTACGCCGCACCCACGGGCATCCCCACTCTCGCGACGAACGGCACGACGCTCGTGATGGCGTGGGCCGGTGATCAGAGCGTGCGCGTCGCACGCGTCGTCGACGGGCAGCGCACGACCAGCCGCTTTGCACTGCCGACATACGGATCGAAGGATGAAGTCGCGATCACGTGGACCGGCACCAGCTTCCTCGTCGCCGCAACGTCGGCGGTCGATGGTCTGCCCGTGGTTCTTGGTCGCTTGCTTGACCCCAACGGCACGCCGATCGGCGAGCCGTTCACGATCGTGTTCAGAGCAACCGCTCCGCGACTCGCATCGAACGGTACGCGGACCGTGCTGTTGTATCGCGATGACGCAACGGGCGATTTGTATTCGCAGGCCCTCGCATCGAACGGCACGAAGCCGGTCGGTGCATTGCCGCAGAAGATCACGTCGCGCGCGGCGTTCGGTCCGCTGTACGAGATCACGACGAACGGCGGCGGCTTCATGGCCATCGCATCGAGTCCGGTCGAAGTGCTGATCGTGCGCTTCGATGCGAACGGCGCGCTGCAGGGCACGCGCATGGTGTCGGGCTCGCAGGGCACGTCGCGTCCGCGTCCCGCAACGATTGCGACGAACGGCAGCAGCTATCTCGTGTCATGGATCGATTTCAGCCGCCAGGCATTCGCGACGCTCGTGGATGCAGACGGCAATTCGCTCACGCCGGTGACGTACGACGAGATCGTGAGCTCGCCGAATCCGACGTTCCACGCACCGAAAGCGGCGTGGAACGGAACGGAGTGGGTGATCTCGTACGTGTACAAAGTGCAGCTCACGCAACGGCTGCGCGTCGTGCACATGAATGCGAACGTGCGCGCGGTGACGCAGCGCGAGACGGAAGCTGGCGTCGCAACGGACGCGGTGCCGACGTCGTCGATGGTCAATCACAAGAATGCAGTGAAGCTCGCGTGGGCCGCGGATCGTTTCCCGAACGAGAACGGTCTGACGATCGCGACGCTGCCGCTTACCGCGGCCGGCGGGACGTTCGTGACGTTCGATGCCCCGGATCAACGCATTCTCGCCGCGGCCGGTGCTCCGACGCTCGCGCTGTTCGTGTGGACAGACAGCACGGATCGCGAGACGGTCACGCACATGGCGATCTCGGATTTCGGCGGCTTGTATCTCGAGCGCACACTTCCGGTGGTCGCGGAATGGGCGACAGCAGTCGCGAGCAATGACGGGTTTCTCGTCGTGACGCACGATCCGCTCGCCGGTTCTTCGGCATTTCGTTTCGGTATCAACGGCACGCAGGTCGGTTCGGCGGCGGAGCTCGATTTCCGTCCGACGAGTGCAACGTGGAACGGTCATGTGTATGCGATCGCCGGTGAGTTGGATGGCGGCGTCGTGGTTTCAGAGCTGACGCTCAACGGCGCGTTGTCTTCGCCGAAGTTGATTCGCAATCAGGCCGATAGTCCGCGCATCGCATCGGATGGCAACGGGTTTCTGATGGTGTGGCGCACGGAAACGTCGTGCACGGCGCCGTGTACGAATCCGACGGTGATCAAGGGCGCGCGACTCGATGCGCAACGCGTGCGCAATGACGCGGTCGATCTCGATTTCTCGCCCGCGCATTACGCGGAATCACCGGCCGTGTCGTGGAATCCGAATGCGATCGTGTACGTGGTGACGTGGGTCGATGCGGAGGAGATCGTGTCGCGGCAGGTGCCGCCGAACGATGTGCTTTCGCCGGCGAACGTGACGCTGCACCTCGGGTTGCAAACGCAGCGCGATCTCAGCAGCTACACGGTTGCGGATACGACAGCGCTGACGTGGACGGATCGCGGCGTTACCCGCGTCGCATTTCTCAACGTCCTCGGGCAAATCGCGAAGATGTTCACGTTCACGCATGACGACGGGCCGGCAGTCGGCGCGCCGTTGCTCACCGTGTTGCCGCAAGGCGATACCGGCGTGTTGTTCACGGAGCTGATGCCGCGCGAGCCGTTCTACGGCGCGGTGCGTACGCTGCTCGTGATCTCGAGTCCGTCGCTCACGGGCGCGCCCGACAACCCGATCGCAAGCGCGCGTCTGCTGAGCGATGGCAACGTGCAGGTGTCGTGGACGTCGAATGATCCGTCGGTGACAGGATTCCGGATGGAGTATCGCGTTGGCAACGGACCGTGGCTCGAGTACGAGGCGTTTTACGGTCGCACCGCGCGCAACGAGTTCTTCACGCCATCGGGCAGGGAGCCGCTTTCGTTCCGCGTGCGCGCGTTCAGTGATGACGGCGCCGGCGGATATTCGAATGTGGCGACGGTGCAGTTCCCTTCGGATGCGAAACGAAGAGCGGTGCGGAAGTAGTTAGCGGCCGAAGCCGCCCTTCAGCACTGCCCGCTTTCGTTCTCCACGGACAACCGTCACTCCTTCCGGACCGCCAACGATCGTGACATCGCCGCCGCGCGTGGTTGGCGGAGGAACGATCGTCGCGCTGACCGGCTGCTGCGATAGCGGTTCGCTCGCATTCGCGGCGAGCCATTGCGCGCGCGCCATCGGCTCGACGAGTGTCGGATCGGCGTGCGATTCATCAGCAACAGCCGGCGCAGTCGCTGCTTCCTGCACGACTTCCACATCCTGCTTTGCAACTTCGCGCGCGGGCATTTCGTTGCTGTAGAGACGGCCGTAGTCACCTGCTCGCGGGCCGCGTGTTTCGGAGTAAATCGTGATCGCCATGAAGATCAGCAGCGCGGCGATCGAGACCTTGCGGAAGTTCTTCAGCGTCACGATGCGGCTCCGCTGTCTGCGATCGCGACTCGGACCGATAAGATCGCGTTGGC
>JBQCJC010000542.1:0-3731 GCA_051953135.1 Thermoanaerobaculia bacterium
GACGTCGCCGGGCCAGCCGGCGGTGACGCCGGCGCTCCACTCAATCAATCTTCGTCGTGGACTACCGCGGCTGTCGCGGCGGCGCCCCAGGTTTCCTGTCCCGCGAGCTCGAAGAAGAACGGTTTGCGCTTGTGCGGGTGATTGCCCAGCTCATCGAGCGTTGCGCTGTCGAAGATGCGTCCGTTCACGACGGTGTAGTGCACCGTGTGTGTGTTCATAATGTTATCGAGCGGGTTCTTGTCGAGAACGATCAGATCCGCGAGCTTGCCGGCTTCGAGTGAGCCGATGTCTTTGTCCATGCCGAGGTATTGCGCGCCGGACAACGTTGCAGAGCGGAGCGATTGCAACGGCGTTGCGCCGCCCTGATTGAACATCCAGATTTCCCAGTGTGCGCCGAGACCTTCGCGCTGACCGTGCGCGCCGAGTTGCACGCTCACGCCTGCATTGCGCAGCTCATTCGTCACGCGCGCATTGTTGAAATGATTTTCCTCATCCTCCGGCACCATCACGCGGCGGCGCGAGCGCGCATCGAGAATGCGTCGCGGCACGAACTTCGTCAGACGATCGTCGGCCCAAACGTTCGTCTTCTGATACCAGTAGTTCTCGCCCCAGTTGCCGCCGTAGCCAACGATGAGCGTCGGCGTGTAGCCGGTCTTCGACTTGCTCCAGAGCTGCAGCACATCGGAGTAAATGTTCGCCACCGGGATCGAGTGCTCGACGCCGGTGTGACCGTCGACGACCATCGTCATGTTGTGCTCGAACAGCGAGCCACCTTCCGGCACGACCATCATCTGCAACTGACGCGCGGCCTCGATGATCTGCTGACGCTGATCGCGTCGCGGCTGGTTGTAACTCTTCACGCTGAACGCGCCGACCGCTTTCATGCGGCGCAGATGCGAGAGCGCATCGTCGAGTGAATTGATCTCCGCTTTGAACGGAGCTTTTGCGCCGTAGAGAATCGTGCCGGTCGAGAAGATGCGCGGCGCGACGATCATGCCCGCTTTCGCGAGCTCGCTCGACGAGAAGATCTCAGCAGTGTCGTTCGACGGATCGTGAATCGTGGTCACGCCGAATCCGAGCGCGGCGTAGTTGATCCAGCTCTGCTGCGGAATGATTTGTTCCGAGCCCATGCCGCCGTGCCAGTGCACGTCGACGATGCCGGGCATGATCGTCTTGCCCGCGGCGTCGATGACCTTCGCATCGGAAGGCACACTCACGTTCGCGCCGACAGCGACGATGCGATTGCGATCGATCACGATCGTGCCGTTCTCGATCACTTCATCGCCACGCATCGTGATGATGCGCGCGTTCGTGAGTGCGAGCTTTCCGCTCGGAACATCGTACGGACGCGTGAAGCCGATGTTCGTGCCGGTGAGCTGCGGCTCCGGCAGTTTCTCAGGCGCGCCAGCGAGGAACGCGAATGCATCCTTGAGATCGCGCGAGAACAACTCGGGCCCGAGGGACCAGTAGAGACGCTTCGAATCACCGGACCAGTGCAGATACTCGCCCGCATCCTTCGTCACAGTCGACACCGGAACGGACGACATCTTCGGACCGATCTCGATCGACTTGCCGGTTGCGACGAACGGCGTGATGTGCGCGTCGAAGTTCTCCTGCCACGCGAGCCACTTCTCGTCCGGCGAGATCGCGAAATCCGTGGCGAACCCGGAGATCGCGTGCTCGCGCTCATCGCTGCCATTGAGATCGACCGAACGCAATGCGCGCTTGCCTTCCGCTTCGAACGTCATGAAGAACACGCGATCGTTCGACGCGCCGAACATCGGTATCGCACCGCGGCTCGAGACCTTCTTCGGCGTCGAGTTCGCGGCGACGTTCGTGACGAACAGACCCTGCTCGCCCGCCCACAGATTCGATGTGAGGAAGCCGTCGCTCGTCGAGCGATACACGACCTTCGTTCCATCGGGCGAGAACACCGGCTCGACGTAGTGACCGGGCTTGTTGCTGATCACGCGCCCTTCGCCGCCGGCGGCCGGTGCAATGCGAATCGTTCCGAACTGATCGTCGGACCACGTCGTGTACACAATCGACTTTCCGTCGCGCGACCACGTCGGGTAGTACTCGAAGTGCTCGCTCTGCTTCGTCACACGCCGCGGTGTGCCATTCGGCAGGTCTTTCACGTAGATGTAGCCGAGGGCCTGATAAAGAACCTGATTGCCGCGCGGCGAGACTTCCACCCAGCGCAGCATCTTGATCGCAAACTCATTCGGCGCGACTTCGACCGGGAAGCGCACCGCTTCCTGAATCTTGCGCGTCGACTGCACGTGAAACGGAATGTCCGTCACCTGCTTCGACGCAACATCGATGCGATGCAGGTTTCCTTTCGCCCAGAACACGATTTGCTTCGAGTCCGGCGTCCAGGCCATCGTGGGATAAACGCCGTGGATCGCCCAGGTCTCCTGCATGTCGCGATCGAGTCCGTCGAAGATCGGCGTCTCGCGCCCGGATTCGAGATCGCGCACGAAGATCGTGCTCTTGTAACGAACGCGGCGGATGAACGCGAGCGACTTGCCGTCGGGTGAAGGCGTCGGACGCACAGATCCGCCGGGACCGGTGACGTAACGCTCGATCTCGCCGGTCGTACGATCCAGTCGTTGGATCACGTAGATCTGCGTGTTCGGATCTTTGTTGTATTCGAAGACCTGACCGGGCGTCACGTCATCGCTGAAGTAAACGTAGCGGCCATCGGGCGAGAACACCGGCTCGCCGCTGTCCTTCTGATCGGTACGTTTTTTTGTGAGCTGCAAGCCATCGCCGCCGCTGCGGTGATAGAGCCACATCTCGCCCGCGCCTAACGAACGCTCGGACGTGAAGTGCTTGCGCGCGACGAGGTAGTCGCTGTCCGGCGACCACGACGGCGAATTCAGCAGACGAAACGTTTCTTTCGTGACCTGCTTCGGATTCTTCCCGTCGCGATCCATGATCCACACGTTGTCGCCGCCCGCGCGATCGCTCGTGAACGCGATCCACTTGCCGTTCGGCGAGAACTTCGGCTGCATGTCCCACGCGACACCGGTGGTGAGCGATTTCGCTTCGCCGCCATTGAATGGGATCACATACAAATCGCCGAGGAGATCGAAGGCGATCTCCTTGCCATCGGGCGAGACGTCGAGCGACATCCACGTTCCGTCCGTGACATCGATGTTCACGTCGTACGAAGGACCCGGCGGGTTCATCACGTCCCACTTCTCGTCCTTCTTCTTTTCGGGTTCTGCAGTCGTTGCCGCGGGAGTTCCCGATGCAGGCGCAGGTACGGGCGCGTCTTTCGACTGCGACTCCTTCTTCTGCAACTCCTGCTCGACCGGCCGCGGTTCCTGCTCCGCCTTCTCCGGTTTCTTCGGATCGGCTTTCTTGTCCGTCGGCGGATTCGGTGCAGGCGCGGGTGGATTCTGTGCGGCTAACGAAACCGTGAGTGCGAGTGTGGCGATCGCGACAACGAGATGCTTCATCGTGCTCCTTTTCCCGTGAGGAACATGCAGTCCCCGTAGCTGTAGAAGAGGTATTTCTGCCGAATCGCTTCGGCATAGGCGGTGCGAATGGTCTGCATCCCCGAGAATGCGCAGATGAGCATCATCAACGTCGACTCGGGAAAATGAAAGTTGGTGAGCAATCGATCGACGGCGCGGAATTCAAAACCCGGCGTGATGAAAATCGACGTCTCGTTGCGTCCCGCGACGAAGCGGCCGTTGCCGGCGCGAATCGCGCTCTCGAGC
>JBQCJC010000543.1:0-4128 GCA_051953135.1 Thermoanaerobaculia bacterium
CGCGGTGGGGCTCGGGCGCGGGGGGGGGGGGGGCCGGCGGGGGGGGGGGCCCCGCCCCGGGGCCGCGCCGGCCCGCCCGCCCCCCCCCCCCCCCCCCCCCCCCTCCACTCAGTCGTTTTCTCACCTGCTCCCGCACCTTCAATCCCGTCCGCGTCTTTTCACAATCGAACACGTCCTTGTACGCGACGAACGCCTGATAATCCGTCGTCGCGACCTTGTAGGTGCGTTGCGCATCGATCGGCGCGTCGATGAGCTTGTACGTCTCGTCATCGTGAGCGAGCACGCGTTCCAACTGCGCACCCGGCATCGAGCACGTCACGATTTCATTGTCGTACGGCAGCGCCGCGCGTAATGCCTCGAACGTCAACGGTCCTTTGTCGAGCGCGCCGCGAAAACTGCTCATCGTCGACAACGCCACATCCGACTGCGTCACATTGCGCATCGTTGCGAGCGTGAATTGCGCGAGCTCGGAGACCGACATTGCTTTCGGCAACGTCGCGATTGGCGTAAACAACTCGCGATACTTCGGATCGTTTTCCAACTCGCGCTGCAACGTGCGCACGCGCTTCGCAATCCTGCGATCTTCGGGCATCCGCGCATCGACAGGAATCAATGCGCCAGTCACGCTCGCCACGCGATGATTCGCGATCGTCAACTCGATGCGGCTGATGTACGTCAGATACTGAAACGGCGAGATGAACCACGTCTCGGTATCCGGAATCTTCGTCAGCTCGCGTTTGAGATGACTGTGCGATCCGAAAATCACGTCAATGCCCGGCACCGCACGCGCGAGCGCGTAATCCGCTTCCTGATGCTCGTGGCCGATCATCACCACGGCATCGACGCGTTCTTTCTCGCGCAGTGTTTTCACGACGTCCCGCGCGGCGGCAACGTGATCCGTAAACACAAGCTCCGGGATCTTTACGAGCTGCGGGAAATCAGGACCGGCGATCGCAAACACGCCGATGCGCGCGCCTTTCACTTCGAACACCGCGTATTTTTGAAACTCGTTCGTGTTCGCGCTCAGAATCGGATACTTCGCGAGCTCGCGGCACTGTCGATAACGCGCGAGTCCGTAATCCGCATCGTGATTTCCGAACGCCATCGCCGAAACGATTCCGTTGAACCATGGCCATTCGACACAATCGAATTTGTCGGACCAGGCCGGCGCGCCTTTGTTGATCGTATCGCCGCCGCTGAAAATCAGCGCGCCGCGAGTTTTCTCCTGCCGGAGATAACGAATCGCGCGCGCGATTCCGCCGCGCTCGCCTTCATCCGTGTAGAACGGCAGCGCGTGCGAGTGATAGTCGGAAATGTGCAGCAACGTCACTGTCTGTGCGGACAGCGGCAGCGCGAGAGCAAGCGCGAACAACAGTCTCCGAAGCATCGCGCCGAGTGTATTACGGCTGCAGCGCGAGCTTCTCGCTGCCGCCGGCCGTGATCACGACCTTGCGCACGCTCGGCAGTTGCTCGAGCGTTTTGGTCGTGGTCATACGAATCATCTGCGCCGCACACGAGCCGCCGACGTTCTGCAATCGCTCATTGAAATCGACGGTCAGCACGCCATCGTGCAAATTCACCGACTCGACGCGCGATCCTTTCGGAAACGGCGCGGACTCCGCGAGCAGCATTTCGACGAGTAATCGTGCAATGGCCACGCTCTTCGGCGCAGTGCGCATGACCGGATGCACGCCATTGCAATCCGCATTCGGTACGAACAACTTCAAATCGGTCTGCTCGATGTCGAACGGCCGCGTTTCGGCAACAAGCGAACGCGGAGAGCCGTCTTTCGCCGAATATTCGAGCGCTTCCACGGTGACACTGCCGCCGGGATCGCGCGTGAGCCAGATCGTGCCGCGATAGGGATTGCGCTGGCCGCTCTCGCCCGTCGAGGTCGTGAACGTTTCGGCGATCACCATTCCGTCCGAGCCGCGCACGCGCAGTACGACGTTATTTTCGAACGTACGCGCCAGGCCACTGACGACGATCGGATTGGCGACGTCGACGTCGTCGATCGTAATCTCACGGACCGGTTGCGGGGCCTGCGGTACAGGCCTTTTCGAGCTCTGCTGCGGCACCTCAGTGCTGCAGGAAATTAGGACAACCGTCACAAAAAATAACCATCGCAATTGAGTATTCTCTCGCGTCATGCGTCAGGCAACCTTTGCGCTGCAATCGCAACGTTCACAATGTCTGCCTCCGCGAAGGAACTTCCCAATTCGGACCATTTCGACAGAAACCTTGCACGAGTTGTCACTCTGTTGACGAAACGCTCTCTCCGCAACAAATCCGCACACTGAAAAGGATTAGGAAGCATGAAGCGATTTACCGTTGTCCCGGCGGCCCTGTTCTCGGCAGCCCTGTTCTCGGCTACGGCGTTTGCCCAGGCGCCCACGGTCACCCTTGTCGATCCAACCTCGGGCCCATCCATGGGCGGAACCGAGGTCGTCATCACCGGCACGAACCTCCTGACGAAGGTGCAGTGCATTGTTCCCTGTCCGGCGCGCGTCGGATTTGGCGACGTTACTGTCGATGTGAAATCCGAAACCGCCACACGGCTCGTGGTCATCACGCCGCCGCATCAGCCGGGCACTGTCGATCTCACGATTTCCGTCGCGGGCGAAACTCCGGTGAAAGTCACCAATGGGTTCCAGTTCACTGAAGACCATGACGATCGTTATGAGGAAGTCCTGCTGCCGGTTTATCTCGACGAAACGGTCCCGGGCGCATTCGGCAGCGTCTGGAAGAGCGATTTCTGGCTGCACAATGACGTTCAGGAGCCGCTGTACGTCGCGCCGTGGCCATGTCCGCTGAATCAGGTCTGTCCGCCGGTTTATCCGTTGACGAAAACCGTGTTGCAGAACGAAACCGTGCACAATCTCGACCCGCTCTTCCACGAGCCGAGCGCGAATCCCAGCCGCATCCTTTATCTCAGCCATAAGAACGCGTCGATGTCGCTGCGCATCGGCGACATTTCGCGTTCGACGTTGAACGCCGGTACCGATATCCCGGTCGTGCGCGAAAGCGAGATGCGCACGGGCCTGACGCAGTTGTTCAAGGTACCGATGACTCCCGATTTCCGCGTGATGCTGCGCGTCTATGACACGGCGCGTACACAGTCGTCATTTGTGGTGCGCGTTTACGACCAGTCGAATCTGACCGCGAGCGCGCCGCCGGCGCATACGTTCACGCTCACCGCGACGACGGCACAGACGAACGATTTCCGCACCGAAGCGGCCTATGCGCAGTTCGACATTACCTCGCTGCTGCAGCTCAACAACCTGTTCGACGAGTACGTCCGTCTGGAGATCGAGCCGCAACAGCCGGGCAGCCGTTACTGGGCATTTGCGTCGATCACGAACAACGCAACGCAGCTCATCACGCTGTCCACCCCACAATAACTGCACAATCCCGGAAAGAAACAAAAGGGGCGCACGTGAGTGCGCCCTTTTTCGTTCGATGCGAGCTCGTTTATTTACGAGCGTCCTGCATCTCTTTGATCGCGGCCTCGCGACCTTTTTCCTTGGCGAGCTTGGCGTACTCGGCGCGCTTCTTCTCAGGGAACTGGCGCACCAGAGCGAGATAACGGCCCTGGAGCTGGCGCGACGCGAGCTGTTCGGCCGTAAGAGGCGACTTACGGCTGCGCTTTCCGCCACCCTTGGCTCCGGCGGCCGGAGCGCTCTGCGAAGCCGCGGCCGGACGTGCCGGCGCCGCGGCCTTAGCGGCCTTAGCGCCCTTACCACCTTTAGCAGCCTTGGGCGAATATCCCTTCGGACGGCCCGGGCCACGCTTGGCCGGTGCACTGGAAGAAGCAGACGAGGACGACGACGAGGCGCTGGAACCGCCGTGCGCTTCGCGCAGGCGCTGAAGGCGCGCTTCGAGGTCGCTGATTTCGCGGCCCATATTGCCGACATAACGATTGATGTCGGTCTGGGAAACGCGGCGCTCTTTGATCAATTGATCGAGTACATACGCCGCCTGTCCGGACGACAATGGGGTCGGATTCGGATTCGATTTCGGTCTAGGCATTTATCCTCCTATCACTCACGCACAAAGTCTTGTGCAACAAAAGCCCATTGTCAATCCCTAAAACACTACGGGCGAGCCATTTCGGCTCGCCCGTAGTCC
>JBQCJC010000544.1:0-6138 GCA_051953135.1 Thermoanaerobaculia bacterium
TCGCTGCAGCCTCCCGGGCCAGCCGCGCCGAGTTGCGCACCGGCGCCCGCGTTCGGCGACGTTCCGCAAATCGAGAATGGAGTGGTCGTGCAGTCGGTGCAGCCTACTGGGCCAGCCGCGCCGAGTTGCGCGCCGGCGCCCGCGTTCGGGGACGTTCCGCACATCGAGAATGGCGTGGTCGTGCAGTCGGTACACGGAACCGTCCGCGGCGACGTGCCGCAGATCGAGTAGGGCGTGGTCGTGCAATCGGTGCAGTGCGAAATGCGCGCGCACGCCCACTGGGTGAAATGCGCGCAGACGGTCACGTTCTGCGTGCAGAGAAGGCACGGGTTCGTGACGTTGGTACAACCGCAGCCGGCGCCTTGTCCGATCCCGATCGGGCCGAAGCCTTCGGGAACGACGGTGACGCCGAGGTCTCTCACTTTCGGCATGACGTTCTCCTTTCGTTGTTGAGGGGCTCAATGAAGGAGTGCCGTCAGGCCGTAGTTCCCTACCTACCTTAATGTAAACAGTGTGGCATTACCCCGCGTCGTCACGGTGGCCGCGTAGTGATCGAGCGTTTGCGCGAGCCGCTTCTGTGCATTCGCCTCGAGCGCAACCGCGTTCTCCGGCGTGATCACGGCGACGTGCGTAATTCCGTCTTCGCGCAGTCGCGCGCGAACGGCGTCCGCGGTCGGGAGATCGAGATAGCGCGAGATTGATTTCGCATCGCCGCCGCGCACGCGGTGCTCGAACCAGTACGTCTCGTTCACGCCGACGACCAGCGTGCGTGATTGCGCCGGAATCGTTTCGTTGAGCCACGTGATCGCGGGTTGCACGGAACGCTGCTTGCGCAGGTAATCCTGCGTGCTCATCGACGCGGTGAGCAGCGAGAACGATTCGCCGCGCGCGGTGACCCAGCCAACGAGCAGGGTCTGCACGACGATCGCGATGCCGGTCAGGACCGCCATGAGCTTTCGTTGCAACGCGGGCTTCGACGTCATCGCCGGAATCACGAGGAACGGCACGAGCACGCGAGCCGATGGTGCGAGGAAGAACGCGAGCAACGCGATTGCAGCAGCGCCGATCGCGATCACACCGGTTGCGAAGAAGGGAAGCGTGAGCAGCGCGATGCCGAGGGAGTCGGGGATGAAGTCGGAGTGAAAGACATAGTCCGACAACGCCAGCGCGCGGAAGCCGAGCAGCGGCGGCGATGACGGCGTGAAGAACGGCGCGATCGGATTGACCGTGAGAATCGCGTTGCGAACGAAGAAGACGAGACCGGCGAGGATGATCCAGTGCGGACGCTTGCGTTTCGCGATCCACACAAGCAACGCGAACGGAACGAACACGTACGACGCGAGCAAGCCCGCGGCCGTCGTCGCCGATGCGGTGCGCACGTCATCCTGCTCGAGCGCGAGAAATGTCGCGACGAACAAGCCAACGATCACCCAGTCGTTGAACGACCATCCCGCAACAATCGCGAGCGCGGGTGTCGTCACGATCGCAGCGGTGAGGAACCACGATTCCGTGCGTCGATAGACGAGCAACGCCGCGGCAATTGCGGCGAACAAATGCAGCAGATGCGAGGCAACACCGCCGCGCAGCGCATCGAGGATCGCGAGCGGTGCGACGTCCGCGCTTTCGACGCCGAGAGGAAAGTACGAATGCGGAATGAGCGGAAGATCGATCGCACGTCCTTCGAGCGCCCAGATACGCGGAATCGCGAGCGATGCCGAGAGCTCGTTCGTCGATGTCGGCGGTGCGAGCGCGGTGACGATGGCGCAGATCAACACGACGAGCACCGCGATCAAGCTGAGACTCGACGTCGGGATCTCGCGCTCGTTGTGTTTCCAGCCCGCGAGAATCAACACGGCTCCCGCAAGCGCGAAGATCGCGAGCAGAGGAATGATGGTCCACGCGGAGATGCTGAAGAGTCCGACGACGAAGAGCAGCGCGCCGAAGATCGGAAAGCCGATGAGGAAATCGAGCGCGGGATCGGCTTCACGCGAGCCGCGCGCGATGCAGCCGACGCCGATCATCGCGATCGCCTGCGCGAGCGCGAACAGCAGCGGTGCACCGGCGCGAATCACGAGCAGCTCGATCAGCGCGAAACGATCGGCGATCGTCAGCAGCGCGAACAAGCCGAGGAGGATGGCCAGCGTGAGGCGAAGCTTCATGTCCTTCCTCTGACGTTCGATCGTGCGATTAGATGCGGGCGTTAGATCCGTTCGAGATGCTGACGAATCTTCAGCACGTCATCGATGATCGCGCGCGCGGCATCGGGACGAATCTGCGTCGTGCGATCGGAGAGTGCGTTCGGCGGATTGTCGTGCACTTCCATGAAGAATCCGTCGGAGCCGGCCGCGGCCGCGGCGCGTGCGAGTGGTCGCGCAAACTGCGGCGTGCCGCCGGTCTGTTTGCCTTCGCCGCCCGGTTTCTGCATCGAGTGCGTGATGTCGTACACGACGGGCGAGCCCATGCCGCGCATGATCGGGAAGGAGCGCATGTCGACGACGAGGTTCTGGTAGCCGAACGAAGAGCCGCGCTCGGTGAGGAAGATCTTTTCGTTCCCGACCTCCGCGCCTTTCTCCAGAATATTTTTCGTCTCCTCGGGCGAGAGGAACTGACCTTTCTTCACGCCGACGGCTTTGCCAGTGCGTGCTGCTGCAGCAACGAGATCGGTCTGTCGGCAGAGAAACGCGGGGATCTGCAGGATGTCGAGCACTTCCGCGGCGGGTGCGGCCTGCCACGGCTCGTGAACGTCGGACAGCAGCGGGAGGCCGGTCTCTTCCTTCACCGCGCGCAGGATCTCCATGCCTTTCTCGAGGCCGGGACCGCGAAACGATTCGATCGACGAGCGATTCGCTTTGTCGAATGAGGATTTGAAGACGAGGTTGATGCGGAACTCGTCGCGAATTTTCACGAGCGTGCGCGCCATCCCGAGGCAGTGCTCGAGGGACTCGATGACACATGGGCCGGCGATGAACAGCGGCGGCTCCTCGCCGCCGAAATGAACGTCTTTGGTGATTTCGATAACGCGAGTGGTGGTCATTGCGGCGCGATCCTAGCGCAAAGCCACAACTTCGCCGCAATTCGCGCGTGGAACTTCCTCAATCACTCCCTGCTCACGCCGAAGTGCAAACCCCTAATGACTGCATTCGCTTCACGGAGGAATCATGCGCGTGCGCTTCGCGGCAGTCATCTTCGCCATCATTTTCGCGTTCAGCCTCATCGCTCAACAGCCCGTCACACTCAATGATGCGCAGTACCCCGCGCTGTTCGTGAAAACGAATCAGCCCGGCTACTACATCGTCGCGCCGACCGTGCGTACGAACATCGCAATCACGATTCGCGGCGTCGTTGCGCGTGGTGTCGTGAAACAGCACTTCGAAAACACGAGCGATCATTGCGTCGAAGCCGTCTACGTCTTTCCGCTTCCGGAGAACGCCGCCGTGGATGCAATGCGATTGCGCGTCGGCGATCGCGTGATCGATGGCGAGATTCACGAGAAGGCGCAGGCGCAGCAGGTGTACGAGCAGGCGAAGAGCGAAGGGAAACGCGCGTCGCTGCTCGAACAGCATCGGCCGAATCTCTTCACGGCTTCCGTCGCGAGCGTTGCGCCGAGGCAGGCGATCGATGTGGAGATCGAGTTTCAGGAGATCGTGCAGTACGACTCCGGTCATTTCTCGCTGCGACTTCCGCTCGCCGTCGCGCCGCGCTACACGCCGCGAAGTGAGGCGAGTGCGCCGTTGCCGGCGGTGAAGTACGCACCGCCGGATGCGAACGCGAATCCGGTGGAGCTGACGATTGATCTCGATGCGGGAGTGGAGCTCGAGAACGTGACCAGCCCGACGCATTCGTTGCAGTACAACCCCGGCGCCACGAAGTACAACGCGCCCAACGTGCAGCTCGGCTCCGATCGCGATTTCGAGCTCGTCTGGACTCCGCGCCTCGGCACGACCCCGCAGCGCGCGATCTTCAGTGAAGTCACCGGCGATCAGCGCTACACGCTGATGATGTTGTTCCCTCCGGATCTCGCGGCGAAACCCGCGGCGGTGCTGCCGCGCGAATCGATCTTCATCATCGACACGTCGGGCTCGATGGAAGGCGCGTCGCTCGCGCAGGCGAAGCAGGCGTTGCTCACGGCGATCGAGCGGTTGCGTCCGAGCGATCGCTTCAATGTCATCGAGTTCAACTCGACGGCACGACGCATGTTCGATGACAGTCGCATCGCCGATCGCACGACGATTCGCGAGGCGCTCGACTGGGTGCAGAAACTCGAGTCCACCGGCGGGACAGAGATGATGTCCGCGATGCAACTCGCGTTCGAGAACGACGCGCGGCCGAATGAAGTGCGGCAGGTCATCTTCATCACGGACGGTCAGGTCGGGAACGAGCAGCAGGTCTTCGAATACATCCGCCAGCACCTCGGCGACGCGCGCGTGTTCACGATCGGCATCGGTGCCGCGCCGAACAGTTACTTCATGCGCACCGCCGCACGCACGGGTCGCGGCACGTACACGAACATCGGCGACATCAACGAAGTCGAATCGAAGATGACGACGCTCTTCACGAAGCTCGAATCGCCCGTGCTCACCGATCTGTCAATCCACACGGATGTCAACGCGGAAGTGTGGCCGGAGCGATTGCCGGATTTGTACGCGGGCGAGCCTCTCGTCGTGACGATCAAGACGCCGGCGGCCGCGACGAAGTCGATTGGACGCGTTGCGGCAACTGGTTGGAACGCGACGCTCGAAGCGACGCGGGATGAATCGCAAACCGGCATCGCGAAGCTGTGGGCTCGGCAGAAGATTGAAGCGGTGCGCGATCGCGTGTTCACCGGCGGCGACAAAGCGCAGATTCAATCGGAGATCACGAAGCTCGCGCTCGAACATCATCTCGTCACCGAGTACACGAGCTTCGTCGCGGTCGACAACACGCCGACGGGGATCGATGCGCAGAGTTGCAAGTCGGAGCTCGTACCGATTCAACTGCCTGCCGGCTGGACGAATTACGACGACGGCGCGCTGCCGCAGACGGGCACCGCGTCGACGCTGGCGATGCTGATCGGAATCGCGATGCTGCTCGCGGCCATCGTGGTGCGGAGATTGTGATGAAACGCGCGATCACGATTGCGCTGGTGTTGATCGGCGTCGCGTCGCTTGCGTACGGCATGTACATTCCGGCGAAAGCGGAGTTGTCGCAAGTGCTGCTGCGTCGCGCGTGGGAGAAATCGCTTGCGGGCCAGGATGGTGTGAAGCCGTGGCCGTGGGCGGACACGATGCCTGTCGCGCGCATGCGTATCGATCGCACGAACAGCGACTTCATCGTGCTCGAAGGGGCGAACGGACGCGCGCTCGCGTTTGCCCCCGCGCATCTCGAGCATTCGGCGATGCCGGGAGATCGCGGGAACTGTGTGATCAGCGCGCATCGCGACACGCAGTTCAAGGCGCTGCAGAACGTGAAGACCGGCGATGCGATTCACTTGCAGAATCGCGATGGCCAGTGGACGACGTATCGCATCAGCGAGCAGCGCGTTGTCGATCGCGAGGATGTGTTTGTCGCGGCGCAAACGGACGATGCCGCGCTGACGCTGATCACGTGCTGGCCGTTTGATGCGATCACGCCCGGTGGCCGCGGGCGTTACGTGATCCGCGCGTGGCGCGATACGATACCGGCGTCATGACCGACCGGTTCGAGCTTCTCTCGAAAAGCAACAGTGGTCTCACTTACGTCCGCGAGAAAAAGGGCGGCGTGATGCGCGTGCTGACGGAGAGCGAGCTCGCGGATTTCGATGATCCGCCGCCGTGTCCGCAATGCGCGGAGCAGTTCGGCTGCGAGCATTTGAATTGCGCGGGTGAGGCGTTGCTGGCGGAGAGCGAGTACGAGACCGTTGTGCCCGCGGAGTGGATGCAGTTCGCGAAGGACAACGGCGTGTCGCGTGAGGATCTCGCGCGTTTGCAGAATGTCGAGGAGCACGAAGGCGAGTACCGCGTGAAGAGCGGCGTGA
This sequence comes from Thermoanaerobaculia bacterium, assembly GCA_051953135.1. GTDB lineage: Bacteria > Acidobacteriota > Thermoanaerobaculia > Gp7-AA8 > Gp7-AA8 > QHVT01. Next base: position 5,993 of record JBQCJC010000544.1, read on the forward strand.
CCGCGGACATGCGTTTGCTCGAGATCGTGCTGCTGCTCAACGAAGAATAAGTCTTTGTGGAGCGGCGGGGGGGCCGCCCCCCCCAAGGTTGGGTGTGACCGCCGGGGGAAGGCCCCCCCCGCCCCCGGGCAGAAAATTTGGTATCC
>JBQCJC010000545.1:0-3727 GCA_051953135.1 Thermoanaerobaculia bacterium
ACAGCAGACGATGAAGATCCGTCTCGAGCCCGATTAAGAACAACAGCAGTACGACGCCGAGCTCGGATAAGAGGTGCAGGACCGGGTCGTGTGCGTCGATCAGATGCAGACCGGAAACGCCAATGACGATTCCTCCGATCATTTCGCCAAGAACAGCAGGCTGGCCGATGCGCTCCGCGATTTCGCCGAACAGTTTCGCGGCGGCAAAAATCGAAAGCAGGGAGAGGAGCAGGGTGGCAATGGACATGGGTGGCCTCGCGAAAGCGGCGGCCCGACCGCTACATGTCCCTGCAGGCCGAGCGGCCCACACCCGGGAAGAGTGTAATGGAAAATCGAGCGAGATTGATGCGGCAGGCGTCAGCACCACCTGCCGCATCGTGGAGAGTTTCTAGACTTCGTTGAACAGGATCGGCGCGGCGGTCTTGATCGTCGTGCTGCCGCTGTTGAAATTCGTGGCGCTGATCGTCACGGTGATCGTGTCACCCGCGACCGCGCTGAAGTACCAGAAATCCTCGCGGCTGCAGCTCAGATCGCCGCTCTGACCGTTCCACGAAAGCAGCGTGTTCGACGTCGTCACGCCATTGTGTGTCACGCCGACTGTGATGTTCAGCGTGTTGAACTGGCTGTTGTTCGGGTCATCGAAGTCGACGAAGATCGACGCGGACCAGTGATTCGAATTGATGATCGGATCACTGGCGCCGATCGTGTACGAATACGTCACGGTCCCGGTGCCGGTGAATGAGTGCGCGGGTGTGCTGTAGCAGGAAAGTGTGCTGTTGGACACGCTGCCCGAGGTTCCGGCACAACTGGTCGTAAATGCATACTCGTACCAGAACGTGCCGCAACACGCGCCGGAGTTGATGTTGGGACATGCTGCATAAAGGTTGTACGGAAGAGCGAACGTCAATAGAAGCGCAACAACGGCCGAACGTATTGATTTCATGCTTTCCTCCAGTAATGCCGTAAATATGGAGGATGTGGCAGCGTTTGGCGAGGGACAAAATGTGACGTGGTGCGGCAGAGTCTGTTAGGCGCGCATTTCGTTCCATTCGCGCATCAACTCCCGCACGAGCTCCGCGGCCGGGAGCTCGCGAATCTTCGCAACGCCGGTTCCGGCCCACAGCGAGAGATATTCGCTATGCGCTTGTGCCGCCGCACCGCGCATTGGGCGCGTAAGCGAGTTCTGAATCGGAAACGGGAGGATGCATTCGTCACGTTCCGCGACGAGATCGATGAATCGATTGCGCAGTCCTCGCGCGGCGCGCCCGGAAAATGCGCGTGTAATGACCGTGTTCTCGCCGCGGCCGCGACGTAATGCCGCTCTGTACGCGGGCGCGGTTCCGGCCTCGGGGCAGAGCAGAAAGGCCGTTCCGAGTTGTACCGCCGACGCGCCGGCAGAGAGCATTGCGGCTATGTCGTGCCCGGTCATGATTCCGCCGGACGCAATGACCGGAACCGTCAATCGAGCGGTCATTGATCGCACGAGCTCGATCGTCGGAATCAATGCGTCTTCAATGCGACTCGCAAACGTTCCGCGATGTGCACCGGCCTCTGCGCCTTGCGCGACGATGGCGTCGACGCCTGCATCCGCCAGCGACTGTGCTTCGTCCATGGTCGTCGCGGTTCCGATCGTGACGATGCCGGCGGATCGTAATTCGTTCATTGCAATTTCCGAGGGAATCCCGAACGTAAAACTGAATACGCGCGGCGCAATGCTCAGTACGGCCTCGAGTTGCGCATCGAACGGATCCGGCGGAATTGCCGGAACTGCCGGTTTCGATAAACCCAGCTCGTCATGAATCGGCGCAAGCAGCGTAAGAACCGGCACAGGATCCTGCGTCGTGCGCTCGGTATATCCGCCGGCGAATAAGTTGATGTTCAACGGTTTAGCGCTGAGCGTGCGGAATTGTTCCGCTTCGGTACGAATTTGCTGAGGCGTCAGATAACCGCCTGCCATCGCTCCAAGGCCGCCCGCATTCGATACCGCTGCTGCCAGCCGCGGGGTTCCGGGACCGCCACCCATCGGCGCGAGCAGAATCGGGATCTCAATCTGCAGCTTCCTCAACAGATTCATGGCGGCAAGCGTACAACTGCGGCGGGCCGGAGGATCCTGGCCGTTCATGTAGAATATGCGTTCTTTCAGTGCCGCTGCCTTCGCCGTGGCGCTTCTCAACCACAACACAGGGAGTATCGATGACTGCAACTCTGGAATTGACTCATCAGTTCGATGCCGCCGTGGCCGCAGGCCGGCTGCCGTACAAGATCAAAAACATCAAGCAAGCGACGCTGGGTCGCGCGGAAATCCGCCTTGCCGAGCACGAAATGCCGGGTCTCATGGCGGTTCGCAAACAGTACGAAGGCAAGAAGCCGCTCGCGGGCGCGCGCATCATGGGCTCGTTGCACATGACCGTGCAGACGGCCGTGCTCATCGAGACGCTTAGCCTCCTTGGCGCCGATGTGCGCTGGGTGAGTTGCAACATCTTTTCGACGCAGGATCACGCGGCGGCCGCGGTTGTCGTAGGACGTCCGGAAACCGGTGGCACGATCGATCACCCGCGCGGCATTCCCGTGTACGCGTGGAAGGGCGAGACGCTCGAAGAATATTGGTGGTGTACGTCCGAGGCGCTTATGTGGCCGGATGGCAGCGGTCCGACGCTCATCGTTGACGATGGCGGCGACGCAACACTTCTCGTTCATAAGGGCGTTGAGTGCGAAGGCAAAAACCACGTTCCCGATTTCAATCCCTCCGACGAGCCGGAAGAGTGGGGCGTAATCCTCGATCTTCTGCGTCAGGAGATTGCGCGCGATCCGCAGCGTTGGACGCGTGTGGCGAAAGACCTTCGCGGCGTTTCCGAGGAAACGACTACGGGCGTGCATCGTCTGTATCAGATGCAGGAAGCCAATGCGCTGCTGTTCCCGGCCATCAACGTCAATGACTCGGTCACCAAGTCGAAATTCGACAATATCTATGGTTGCCGCCACTCGGTCGTCGACGGTCTCAATCGCGCGACTGACGTCATGATCGCCGGCAAGCTCGCGGTGGTTGCGGGATTTGGCGAAGTCGGTAAAGGCTGTGCACAGGCGCTGCGCGGACAGGGCGCGCGCGTCGTCGTCACCGAAATCGATCCGATTTGCGCACTACAGGCGGCAATGGAAGGTTTCGAGGTGAAGACGCTGGAGAGCGTTCTGGAGCGCGCCGATATCTTCGTGACCTCCACCGGCAACAAAGACATCATTACGGCCGACCACATGGCGCGCATGAAGCACAACGCGATCGTCAGCAATATCGGCCATTTCGACAACGAGATCGACATGGCCGGTCTCAAGAAGGTCGAAGGCATCAAGCGCGTCAATATCAAACCGCAATACGACGAATGGGTTTTCCCTGATGGACATTCGGTTCTGATTCTGGCCGAAGGCCGTCTGATGAACCTCGGCTGCGCCACAGGCCACCCGTCGTTCGTCATGTCCGCGTCCTTCACCAACCAGGTGCTGGCGCAGCTCGCGTTGTGGAATAACAAGGGCGAGTACGGCAAAGAAGTGTATGTACTCCCCAAGCAGCTCGATGAAGAGGTGGCCCGCCTGCATCTGGCCCATCTGGGCGTCGAACTGACGGTTTTGACCGAGGATCAGAGCAAGTACCTCGGTGTTCCAGTGAATGGACCGTATAAGTCCGATCATTACCGCTATTGAGCGACAAATTCGCACTGTTAAGGACTACGGGCGA
>JBQCJC010000546.1:0-4844 GCA_051953135.1 Thermoanaerobaculia bacterium
TCATCTGGGGTGCGGATGCGCAGCCGCGCGCCGCTGGCGAGGCGTTCGTACGATTGGATGGTGCCGGTGTGGAGAATGATTCCGGTGAACATGATCAGGTCTGGACGGGATAGGCCGTGACCATCACGTCCGGGCCCGCGAGCTCGCAGCGATCAAACCGAAAGCGATAGGCCTCTGTCAACCGGCTCACCGGATCGCCGCTGAAAATCGCGGGTGCGTCGCCGCCACCGACGAGCATCGGCGCGATGAAGAGAATCATCTTCTGCCACAGCTCGCGGCGAATCACTTCGGAGTGAATCACCGAGCCGCCTTCGACGATCACGGAGCGAATGCCGCGCGCGTGGAGCTCGGAGAAAATTTGTTCGAGATCGACGCGCGCCTCGACGCGCACGAGCTCCACGTTCGTCCCCGCGTCGTAACGAGAGGGATCGTTCGTGAAGAGAATCGTGCGACCACCATCGCTGAGGACTTGCGCGTGCGGCGGGACTTGTCCATCGCCATCGAGTACCACGCGCGTCCATGGTCTCGCATCGCCGGCGAGATTCATACGTCGCGTGAGACGAGGATTGTCGGCGACGACGGTTCCGCTGCCGACGAGAATCGCGTCGTACTCTTCGCGCAGCAGCAGCGAGCGTTCGCGCGCGGCTTCGCCGCTGATCCATTGCGAGTCGCGCGCGATCGTCGCGAGTTTGCCGTCGAGCGTCATCGCGGCTTTGACGAGAACGAATGGAAGTTTGCGCGAGATCGACCAGAGGAATGTTTCGTTGAGTCGTCGCGCATCTGCTTCGAGCACGCCGGTCGTGACTTCGATGCCCGCGTTGCGCAGCGCGTTGATGCCTCCGCCGTTCACGAGTGGATTCGGATCGCCCATTGCGATGACGACGTGCGACACGCCGGATGCGATCACGGCATCGCTGCACGGCGGCGTGCGTCCGTGATGGCTGCACGGTTCGAGTGTCACGTACATCGTCGCGCCCCGTACGTCGCGCGTGGCGTTGCGCAGCGCTTCGATTTCCGCGTGCGCTTGTCCCGCGCGTTGATGGAAGCCTTCGGCGATGACTTCGCCGTCACGCACGATCACGCAGCCGACCATCGGGTTCGGAGAAGTGGTGTAGCGGCCGCGTTCCGCGAGCTCGAGCGCGCGTCGCATGAAGGGTTCGTGCATTGAGGGGGATTGTATCGAGCGATGAGTGATGAGTGATGAGCGATGAACGGCGTCGCGAGTACTCGCGATTGTCGAGATGGCGTCACGTCGATGCGCGAGAACTCGCGGCGCGGTTTATCGCTGCAAAAACAAAACGGCGGGCATTGCCCGCCGATTGCCACTAACGCTCAACGTACAACTACGGCGCGGTAATGATTCGGAACGTCGAGAACGTTTGTCCGCCGCGCACGGCGCTGGTGATGTAGACGCGAATGCGCTGGCCGCTCTTGACCTTGTCGATCGCGGCGCGGAACTCGTCGACGTTGCGGACCGGCTGGCCCTGCACTTCGCTGATGACGTCGCCTTCGCTCATGTTCGCTTCGCCCGCGGCCGAAACGTCTTTGACGCTCGTGACGACGACGCCGCTCGTGATGCTGTCCGGAATGCCGTACTGCGCGCGTACGGATGCGGTGAGGTTCTGCACGGTCATGCCGAGTTTGTCGCGCACCGGCTCGGCGGTTTCTTCTTCCGCCGCGGTTTCATCGCCTTCGTTCGGACGCTCAGCGGTCTTCACGGTGAACGTCTGGCGCTGACCGTTGCGAAGCACGGTGATCTTCACGTCGGAGCCGACCGGGCGATAAGAGATGTAGTCGATGAGCTCACGGTTGTTGCGAATCGGCTTGCCATCGGCTTCGATGACGACATCGCCGTGACGCAGGCCGGCCTTCGCGGCAGGCTTGCCTTCTTCGACCGACTGCACGAGCGCACCGCGCGCTTCCGGCAGGTTGAACGCTTCGCGCGTCTCTTCGGTTACGTCGGTAATGCTGATGCCGATGTAGCCGCGGACGACTTTGCCTTCCTTCAGTTGCGGGAGCAGCGTCTTCGCGGTGTTGATCGGAGTCGCGAAGCCGATGCCTTGTGCGCCGCCGCCGCGAATCGCGGTGTTGATGGCGACGACTTCACCGGCGATGTTGAGCAGCGGTCCGCCGGAGTTGCCGAAGTTGATCGCGGCGTCGGTCTGGATGAAGTTTTCGAAGGACTGAGAGGCGCGCGAGAGGCCGAGGGAACGGCCTTTCGCGGAGATGACGCCGACGGTGAGCGTGTTCTCGAACGCGAACGGATTGCCGATCGCGATGGCCCAGTCACCTTTGCGGATGCGATCGGAATCGCCGAGGCGAATCCACGGGAGCTGCTGGTCGACGTCGAGCTTGAGCAGCGCGAGATCGGTCGCGGCGTCGCGGCCGACGATCTTCGCAGTCTGCGTGCGGCCGCCGTTGCCGTTCTCGTCGGCGCCGTAGGTCACTTCGACTTTGGTCGCGCCTTCGACGACGTGGTTGTTCGTGAGGATGTAGCCGTCGGGCGAGATGATGAAGCCGGTGCCGCCGCTGAGCTGGCGCTGTTCATCGTTTTCATCGTCCGGCGTCTGCTGCTGCTGGCGGCGACGATTGTTCGGATCCTGCTGCGGGTTCGGGAAGAAGAACTCGAAGGGATCGATGCCGCCGAATCCGCGCTGCTGGCTGCGGCGCACGATCTCGGTGGAGCGGATCGAAACGACGGCGGGCATGACCCGCGCGGCGACGTCCGCGAATGAGGGGATGGTGACGGAACCGACCGGTGCCGACGTCGAGGTATCGACGGCGGTCTGCGCGTTCGATTTCTTCATGAGGCCGAGATCGGCGCTGATGAGAATGCCGAACGCGACCGACGCAATGACGATGGCGATCGTCGACAAAATACGTTTGGTCGATGAGCTCATAGAGTTTGTTGATTCCTCCTGGGTGGGCGCGTAGCCGTTGGGACGCGGGTGCTCCACCCCGACGTGCATCGAAAGTGCCACGCCCGAGGCCGCAATTCCCGCGGTTGTTTCAGACGCGTTGCGCGTGGAGATGTTCCGCGGCCGTTTTCGGTGGTTGCCAATTCGCAACAGGCCGGCACGGCCGGCGGCGTAGGTTGCTGCGCTGGGGGCACGTGCGGCTACTCCGTCGGTGCGGTCGTCGGCCGGCACGGCCGGCAGCGTTGGTTGCTGCGCTGGGGGCACGTACGGCTACTTCGTCGGTGCGGTCGTCGTGGGAGCAGCCGCATCAAAAGAAGAGCGGCCGCGCATTGCTGCGTGGCCGCGCGATCCCAGGAGAGTCTGTTTAGTTGAAATCGGCAGACGACGCGTCTGCGTCCGACGATGAGGCGATAGACGAACAACAGAACCATCGCGCCGATGATCGATCCGATCCAGCCGGCGGTCTGCTCCTGCCGTCCCATCAGAGTCGTGGCCAGGAATCCACCGACGAACGAGCCGGCGATGCCGAGAAGAATCGTGACGATCCAACCACCCGGATCATTGCCAGGCATGAGGAACTTCGCGATCGCGCCGACGACCAAACCAAACAGGATCCATCCAATGATGTTCATTTGCTTTCCTCCAGAATCAAGCCGGCGCGCGCTGCGCCGGTTGTGACTTACTGTTGAGCATCACGCGTGCCAGTAAGAGGCAGTTGTCGCCCACCCACGACCGTGCTGAACGGTTCTCCCGACTACTGACTACCGACTACCGACTCCCGCTCCTCTGTTATCGTCCGCCGTCATGAAACGCATCGGAATCCTCACCGGTGGTGGCGACTGTCCGGGGCTCAACGCCGTGATTCGCGCGGCGGTGCGCACGCTCGTGCGCGAGCACGACATCGAAGCCGTCGGGATTCAGCTCGGCTTCGAAGGTCTCCTCACCAAAGCCATCGTTCCGCTCACCACAGAAACCATTCGCGGCATTCTTCCGAAAGGTGGAACGCTGCTGCGCACGACGAATCGCGGGAATCCGTTCGAGTACCCGGACGGCGCGGGCGGCTGCGTCGATCGTTCCGAAGAAGTGATCGCGAACATTCGCGAGCTCGGGATCGACGGCATCATCGCGATCGGCGGCGATGGCACGTTGCGCATCGCACAGAGGCTTTGCGACAAAGGCATTCCGATGGTCGCGGTGCCGAAGACGATCGACAACGATCTGCTCGCGACGGATTACACGTTTGGCTTTCACACCGCGGTCGCTGTTGCAACGGATGCGGTCGATCGCTTGCACACCACGGCCGAGTCGCACGATCGCGTGATGATCCTCGAGGTCATGGGTCGCACCGCCGGATGGATCTCGCTGTACGCGGGCATCGCCGGCGGCGCGGATATCATCCTGATTCCGGAGATTCCGTATCGCCCCGCGGAGATCGTGAAGTCGATTCGCGAGCGTTCGAGAGAAGGCTCGAAGTTCGACATCATCGTGGTCGCGGAAGGGGCGAAACGTCAGGGCGGCGAGGAAGCGTATCTCGACAAAGCGACGCGTCGCCTCGGCGGTGTTGCGTATCAGGTCGCAGCCGACATTCAGCAGCACATCGATCTCGAGATCCGCGTCACGGTTCTCGGCCACATTCAGCGCGGCGGCTCGCCGATCGCATTCGATCGCATTCTCGCGAGCCGTTTCGGATCGATGGCCGCGGAGCTGATCGCGAAGAAAGAGTACGGACAGATGGTCGCGCTTCGCTCCGACGAAATCATCGCGGTGCCGATCAAGGACGCGGTGTCGAAGATCAAGTACGTCGATCCCGAAGGTCAGCTCGTCCGCGACGCGCGCAACCTCGGCATCTCATTCGGCGACGGTCGTTAACCCGAAAAAACACGCGAACAAGAAACGAGCGGCAGGCCCGAAAGCCCGCCGCTCTTT
>JBQCJC010000547.1:0-3153 GCA_051953135.1 Thermoanaerobaculia bacterium
CGTGCCTTTGACCTGCGTCATCTCCGTCGCGGCGCGATCGAGGTCCTTGTTGAACTTCGAAGAGAACTCACGCATCGCGTCCGTCCACTCGAGCTTCCCGTCCTCGATCTCGTCGAGGTCGTTCTCGAGTCGCGCGGTGTACGTCTCGTCGATGATGTCGCCGAAGGATTGCTTGAGCAGCTTCACGACGAGCGTGCCGAGGTGCGTGGGGTGGAACTTACCGTCGTGCTTGTAGGTGTAGTCGCGCGCCTGAATCGTCGTCAGAATCGCGCCGTACGTTGACGGGCGGCCGATGCCGTTTTCTTCCAGCGCCTTCACGAGCGTCGCTTCCGTGTAGCGCGGCGGCGGCTGCGTGAAGTTCTGTTTCGTTTCGAGATCGAGAAGCTGCAGGACGTCGCCTTCGTTCAGCGGCGGCAGCGCCTTGTCATTCTTCTTCTCGGCGGCTTCGTCATCGTCATCGTCTTCACCCGGCGCGTCCTGGAAGACGGCGAGGAAGCCGGCAAACTTTTGCACCTCGCCCGAAGCACGCAACGTGAGATTGCCGACCGTGATGTCTGCATCGGTCACGTCGAAGAGCGCAGGCTTCATCTGCGATCCAACGAAGCGATCCCAGATCATCTTGTAGAGGCTGTACTCCTCTTTGGTGAGGAAGTCCTTGATCTTCTCCGGATCGAGATCCATCGAAGTGGGACGAATGGCCTCGTGCGCTTCCTGAGCCTGCGCACCTTTTTTGACACGATAAGTGTTCGGCTTTTCGGGAAGAATATCGTCGCCATATTTCGCGGCGATATAACGTCTCACCTCGCCGAGGGCTTCGTCGCTGATGCGCACCGAGTCAGTACGCATGTAGGTGATGAGACCCGCGAAGCCGAAGCTGCCGAGCTCTTTACCTTCGTACAGTTTCTGCGCGACCTGCATAGTGCGCTTCACCGGCCACTTGAACCGGTTGTACGCGGTGCGCTGCAGAGTCGAGGTGATGAACGGAGGCGCCGCCGATTGCTTGCGCTCTTTGCGCGCCACTTCGGTGATGACGAACGTTCCGCTCTTCAGCGCGGCTTCGATCTTTCGCGCCGTCTCTTCGTTCGGAACGTCGGCCTTCCTGCCGTCGATCTTCGTCAGTTTCGCGATGAACGGCGGCGGCGTTTTTGCGGAGAGCTTCGCGCCGAACGACCAGTACTCGACCGGCAGGAACGCTTTGATCTCCTCTTCGCGCTCCACGATCATCTTCATCGCGACGGACTGCACGCGGCCCGCGGAGAGTCCGCGGCGCACTTTGTCCCAGAGGAGCGGAGAGAGTTTGTAGCCGACGAGTCGGTCGAGCACGCGGCGAGCCTGCTGCGCGTTGACCTTGTTCATGTCGATCGCGGTCGGCTGTTCCATTGCCTTGCGTACCGCGTTCTTCGTGATCTCGTGAAAAAGGATGCGGCGGACTTTCGTCTGATCGCCGCCGAGCAGGTTCGCGACGTGCCAGCCGATCGCTTCTCCTTCGCGATCAGGATCCGAGGCGATGTAGATGGTGTCGGCTTTTTTTGCTGCGGCTTTCAGCTCGCTGACGACCTTCTCTTTGCCTTCGAGGACCTCGTATTTCGGCAGGAACGTCTCCTCGTCGACGCCGAGCTCGCTCTTCGGAAGATCACGCACGTGGCCGACCGACGCCTTGACCACATAATCCTTCCCGATGAACTTGTTAATGGTCTTCGCTTTCGCGGGAGACTCGACGATGACAAGATTCTTGGCCATAGCGGAACGCCCCAAACTGCCGGTCCGACCGTGGAAATTCCGGCGCTATCGGACGCGGGACCATATCAAACGGATGCGTAGCGAGCCAAATTGCCACCAACGGTAGAGTGCGCGTGAACCCTATAATCGCGCCGTGACGAGCTCGCCACCGGACGCGCAGAACTGGGCCAGCCGGACGGTGCCACCGCACGTCATCCTGCTGAGCGGACTGGTCTTCGGCTCGCTCTTACGCGCCGCGCAAATCGCCACATCCCTCGGCACCGTCGATGTCGCGAACTGGCTTCGTCACCTCGTCTACGTGCATCAACTCGGCGTGCTGCGTTGCTACACCGCGTCGAGTCTCATCAATCATCCGACGCTCGCGCTCGAAATCGCATATTGGTCATGGCGCATCGGCGGCTCGCTGCATCTCGCGTTCTATGACGCGTTCCGCATTCTGATGAGCCTCGCGGATGTCGTGACCGCGATCGCGCTGTACGCGATTGCGAAGCGCGTCGCGCCTGACAATCGTGTCGCGCTCGCGTTGTTCTTTTTCCTCTCACCAGCCGCGATTTTCATCAGCGCGTTTCACTGCAATTCCGATCCGCTGATGGTGATGCTCATCGTGCTTGCGATTCTCGCGTGCGCGAAGGAAAAGCCGGTGCTTGCGGGTTTGCTGATCGGCGCCGCGGCGGGCATCAAGATCATCGCGTTCATCGTGGTGCCGTTCATCGTGCTCGCGTTTCCGTCATGGCGTTTGCGCGTGCGTGCGGCGATCGCAGCGGCACTCGTGGATGCGGCGATTTTCGTTCCGCCAGTCATCGCGGTTGGACGCGTGGCGCTTCGCAATGTGTTCGGGTATCAGGGCTGGCCGGAAGCGTGGGGGCTGCGCATCATTCTCAATCTCGCACGACGCGCGTTTCCCACGTTTGCGATTGGCGATCCGGCGTCGATCCTCACACCGATTTTGTTGTTGTCGTTAGTCGCGGTTGCACTCGCGGAAACGATCCGCGCGTGGAAGCGTGGTATCGATACGCAGCGGCTCGTTCTGCTCACAGGTTTTCTTTTCCTGCTCGTGTTGTCCGTCGCTCCGGGCTTCGCGGTGCAGTATTTGATGTGGGTGCTGCCGTTCCTCGCGTTCGTGCTTCCGCGGCGATTTGCGATCGTGCCGCACGCGCTGATCTCGATTTTTCTGTTCATCGTGTACACGAGTTGGACGGGAGGCGAGTGGCCGTGGACGTGGGCCGATGCGAGCAAGCACGAGGCGCCGCCGTGGATCGGAATGTTCGGGTTAGTGGTGTGGGCGTCGATCTGTTGGACGACGTTCGTCGCAGCACGAACGCTCTACGCAACACGAACGCTTCACCCGCAAAAAAAAACGGCGGGCTCGTCGCCCGCCGCTTGATCACTCTTCGTCTTCGTCTTCGCCGACGG
>JBQCJC010000548.1:0-3693 GCA_051953135.1 Thermoanaerobaculia bacterium
GAGCAGGGAGCGTCTCGCTCCGGGCGGCGGGACGCCGCGTGCTCAGCCGCCGAGGCGGCGGCGCTCCGCTCCACAATCACTCGTATCGCAAGGCCTGAATCGGATGCAGCGCCGCCGCTTTGCGCGCGGGATAGAACCCGAAGAACACACCCACCGCCGCGGAGAAGCCGATCGCGATGAGCATGACGATCGGCGACATCACCGTCTGCCATCCCGTGATCATCGCGAGGATCTTCGATCCCGCGAAACCGACGCCGAGTCCGATCACGCCGCCCATCACGCCTAACACGATGCTCTCGACGAGGAACTGCGTGAGCACGTCCGAGCCGCGCGCACCGATCGCGAGTCGAATGCCGATCTCGCGCGTACGCTCCGTCACCGAGACGAGCATGATGTTCATGATGCCGATGCCGCCGACGAGCAGCGAGATCGATGCGATCGCCGCGAGCAGCATCGTCATGACGCGCGTGCTGCTCTCCGCCGCTTCGGCAAGATCGTTCTGATTGCGCACGGTGAAGTCGTCCGGGTCGTTACCCGACAAGCGATGCGATTCGCGCAACAACGTCGTGAGCTCCGCCTGCGCCGGCGCGATGTCGGATTCATTCGCAGTGGACGCGAGAATCTGCGGCATGAACGAACGTCCGGACAGCGCGGCTTTCGCCGTGGTGTGCGGCACGAGCACGACGTCGTCGGAGTCCGTGCCGCTTGCGGTCTGACCTTTCTTCGCGAGCACGCCGACGATGCGGAACGGCACGTTGCGAATCTGCACTTCCTGTCCCACCGGATCGATGCCCGGGAACAGGTTCTCCGCGACGGTCGCGCCTAACACCGCGACTTTGCGCAATCCATCGACGTCATCGGTCGTGAAGAAATCACCACTGGCGACGCTCCAGTCGCGGATGGTTTCGTAATCGACGTCGACGCCGTTGATCGCCGTACGCCAGTTGCCCTGCGGTCCGATGACCTGCGCGCGACTGACGATGACCGGCGAGACTCCGTTCACGTACTGCGACTCGCGGCGAATTTTCTCGACGTCATCGAGCGAGAGATTCGGAAACGCCTGCGCGCCCTGACTCACGCCGCCGGCCTGCGCCGCGCCGGGAGTGATGACGATCATGTTCGTGCCGAGGTTGTTGATCTGGGCGCGGATGCGCGAGCGCGCGCCGGAGCCGACGGCAACCATCACGATCACCGCCGCGACACCGATGATGATGCCGAGCATCGTCAGCGCCGCGCGCATCTTGTTCTTGCGAATGCTCTGCATCGCAATGCGAATCAGTACCGTGGTTTTCATGCCGCGCTCCTTTCATCGAGTGCCGCGAGATCGTGCGCCGCCGAACGCCGGTTCTTCACCGGCTCGTCGCGCACCACGCGGCCGTCGCGCACTTCCACGACGCGCTTCGCGTACACCGCAACTTCCGGCTCGTGCGTGACGAGCACGATGGTGATGCCCTGTTCGTTCAACTCCTGAAACAACGCCATGACGTCGATCGTCGTGCGCGTGTCGAGGTTGCCGGTCGGCTCGTCCGCGAGCACGAGCGCCGGCGAGGTCACCAGCGCACGTGCAATCGCAACACGCTGCTGCTGACCGCCGGAAAGCTCGCTCGGCTGATGGTCAAGACGTTGACCGAGTCCGACGCGCTCGAGTGCCGCGATCGCCAGCGCTTTCGTGTCGCGCTTCTTGCCGCTGCGGTCGTAGAGCAGCGGCAGCTCGACGTTCTCCACCGCGGTGGTGCGCGCCAAAAGATTGAAGCCCTGAAACACGAAGCCGAGTTTCTGATTGCGAATCGCGGCCAGCGCATTCTTGTCGAGATTGTCGACGCGAACGCCGTCGAGAAAGTACGCGCCGGATGTCGGCGAGTCGAGACAGCCGAGAAGATTCATCAGCGTCGACTTGCCGGAGCCGGACGTGCCCATGATCGCGACGAGCTCACCGCGCTCGATCGTGAGATCGATGCCGCGCAGCGCATGCACTTCGTTCGTGCCGCTCGCGTACGTCTTCGTCAGCGATTCGATGTGAATGACGTCATTCATCAAAAGCCTCCCGGACGACCGCCGCGCTGCTGTTGCTGCTGGTTGAACGGCGAGCTCGGCGAGCTCGTGGTCTGCGCGGCTGCATCGGTTTTCGCCATCGTTCCGCTGACGACGCGCATCCCTTCCTTCACGTTGTCGCCGAGGACGACGGTTGACGTGCCGTCGGTGATGCCGGTGCGCACGCGAATCGCCTTCAGCTGATTCTTCTCATCGAGCACGTACAGCGTTCCGCCACGCGTTGCGCTGTTGCCGGTGCGCGTGCGATTCCCGCGCTGCATGCGCGGCTGATCGGATGCGCTGGACGTCGTCGTCGCAGTGCTCGTCGTGTTCGAAGCGGTTGTCGTTTCGGGCTTGAAGCGCAGCGCCGCATTCGAGACCTTCAGCGCGTTCGGCGCATCCTGCACGAGGAACTCGACGCGCGCGGTCATCCCCGGCAACAACTTCTGCTTCTCGTTCGCGACCGAGATCACGACCGTGTAGTTGACGACGTTCTCCTGCGTTGCGGACTGCAGACGCACCTGCTTCACGACGCCGGTGAATTTCTCGCGCGGCAATGCCTGCACGGTGAAGTTCACCTTCTGTCCTTCTTTGATCGATGCGATGTCGCTCTCGCCCACGCTCGCGAGGATCTGCATGTTCGTGAGGTCGTTCGCGATGAGGAAGAGCTGCGGCGCGGAAAGCGACGCGGCCACGGTCTGTCCGCTGTCGACGTTGCGCTCGACGACGACGCCGTCAATCGGCGCGTAGATGTTCGTGTACGCGAGGTTCTGCCGCGCGCGCTCGAGTGCGACCTGCGCCGATTTGACGTTCGCGTTCGCGACGTCGGCGGCGGAGTCGGTCTGTTCGAATGCGCTGCGCGCCACGAGGCCCGCGCCCATCAATTCAGAGTTGCGATTGTTGTCGCGCCGCGCCTGCAATGCCTGCGCTTGCGCGCGCTCGAGGCTCGCCTGCGCGTCGGTCACGGCCTGCAGTTGCAGCGTCGGATCGATGCGCGCGAGCAACTGGCCTTTCTTCACTTCGTCGTTGAAGTCGACGAAGAGCTCGGAGATTTGTCCCGAGACCTGCGTGCCGACAGCGACGGTGCGAACGGCGCTCAAGGTGCCGGTCGCGGAGACGGTTTGCTGCACGTCACCACGCTCGACGGCGGAGAAGCGATACGCCGGCGTCTCCCGCGCGCTGGCCGCGCGATTCACGAAGAACGCGCCCGTGGCGATCAGCACGATCAGCGCGAGCAAAGTTAAGGATCGTTTCTTGTTCATGGCTACTGTCCTTTCGTTTGTGTTGGAGCCGCAGACGAAAACGGCGGGCTTATCCGGCCCGCCGTGCGTTACTTCGTGAAGCCGCGGGTCACTGCTGGTGGTTGCGCTTGTCCTTCCGCGCGGCCTTCATCGCATCGAGCTGCGCACGCTGCTCGGCCGTGAGAATCGAAAGGAACTGCTGGCGCTGCGACTGACGCAGCGACTTCATCTGCGCTTTGGCCGCATCGACTTTCGGCTGCAGCGACTGCTGCGTCGCGGTGTCGTTGTTTTTGTTCGCCTCGCGCGAGGCCGTGAAGGGTTGACGCGAAGCCGTGAATAAAGCCGCGGTCTGCTGCTTGTACGACTCGCGCGGCGCCTGAAGCTGCGCCTTCTGCTCCGCGGTCAGGTTGAGCTTCTCGGC
>JBQCJC010000549.1:0-7726 GCA_051953135.1 Thermoanaerobaculia bacterium
GGGGAATGATTCGGATTGAGGATTCTGAATTGAGGATTGAGGATTCGGCAGAAACGTCGATCATCGGTTTCTAATCCTCAATCCTCAATCCTGAATCCTCAATCCCGCCAACGGCGACCTACGGATAAATCCTGTTCAGCATGCGCGGATACGGAATGGTTTCGCGCAGGTGCGGCACTCCGCTGATCCACGCGACGACGCGCTCGATGCCCATGCCGAATCCGCTGTGCGGGAACGTGCCGTACTTGCGCACGTCGAGGTACCACTGGAACTTGTCAACGGGAAGGCCGTGCTCCTGAATGCGATGCAGGAGCATGTCGTGATCGTGGATGCGCTGCGAGCCGCCAATGATCTCGCCATATCCCTCGGGCGCAATCATGTCCATGCCGAGAGCGAGCGTTGGATCGTTGGGATCGGGCTGCATGTAGAACGCTTTGATCGCCGCGGGATAGTGCGTGATGATCACGGGTCGATCGTACGAGTTCGCGATGACGGTTTCTTCATCGCCGCCGATGTCGTCGCCGAAGTTCGCGGGCATGTTCTTCGACTTCAACAGCTCGATGGCGTCGCGATACGTGATGCGCGGGAACGGACGCTGGACGTGCTCGAGTTTCGTGAGGTCGCGCTCGAGTTGTTTGAGCGCTTCCTGCTGTCTGTCGAGCACGCGTCCGACGATGTATTCGACGAATTCTTCGGCGAGCGCCTGCAGTCCATCGAACTCGAGGAACGCGACCTCGGGCTCGACCATCCAGAACTCCATGAGGTGCCGGCGCGTTTTCGATTTCTCCGCGCGGAACGTCGGGCCGAAGCAGTAGACCTTGCCGAATGCCGCGGCCGCGGGTTCGAGATAGAGCTGGCCGGACTGTGAGAGATACGCCTTGTCGCCGAAGTAATCGGTCTCGAAGAGTGTCGATGTGCCTTCCGCCGCGTTCGCGGTGAGGATGGGTGAATCGATGAGGACGAAATCGCGGTCGTAGAAGAAATCGCGAATCGCTTTCTCGACTTCGTTGCGAATGAGCAGCACGGAGTGTTGTCCGCGCGAACGCAACCAGAGGTGGCGATGGTTCATCAGGAAGTCGGTGCCATGCTCTTTCGGCGAGATCGGATAGTCGACCGCTTTGCCGAGGAGTTTGACCTCGGTGACGTGCAATTCGACGCCGCCGGGCGCGCGCGATTCCGCTACGACGTTGCCGCTGATCTCGATGGACGACTCCTGCGTCGCCTCATCACTCGCGTTCCACGAGTCTTCGCTGACTTCTTTTTTCGAGACGACGCACTGCACGAGGCCCGAGCCGTCGCGCACGAGCGGAAACTGCAACTTGCCCGACGTGCGTTTGTTGTACAGCCACCCCTTGACGGTGACCGTCTCCCCCACATGCTGCGCCAATTCCTTGATCCGAACAGTGATCCCCATAAGGCGCCGGATTATATGGGAAGGAGCGCCGACGTCTTCGTCGGCTGGCCCGGCGGCGTCATCGCCGCCGTCCGCTACCCGACCCATGGCCAATTCACCAATCCGGCTTTAGTCGGATTCGCATGAATGTACTCACGCGTTTCTTCGAACTCTCGTTCGCTTCGCACAATTCGATCAAAGTATTCGCGCTGCCAAATCGCACCCTTGTCGATGTAATGCGCACTGACTGATTTCCAGCCCTGAACGATCTTCGGCACATCACGACCGCAAGCAACGTGGAACATCACGTGTACGTGATTCGGCATCACGCACCATGCATGCAGCGTAAAGCGTTGTCCGTCGAAATGAGTTAGTACATCGGCAACGATCTGGCCGTACTCGCGAAGAACGCAGGCGCCGTACCCCTGATCGAGATACCCATCGAAGTTTCGCGCAAATGCTCGCTCCAGCGCAGCGCGTTCCGTGGAGTTGCGCGCCGTTTTGTTGATGCGCTCGCGGTCTTCGATGAGACTCCGAACGACGTGCTGCGGGAGCGAATCCCGCAAACGGAAAGTAACGAAATACGTGGCGTGGTCGACAAACCAGTGTGGAAGCCGGCCGCGCGATTGATAGACGGCGATTTGGGTGTGAGGGATGAAATTGTCGTGGCGCAATGACAGTCGGCGCTGTGGAGATGCGCGACGTGACGGAAGGCTTGCAGGATAGCACGCCGGCGATGACGCCGCCGGGCCAGCCGACGAAGACGTCGGCGCTCCTAGAGTTCCCTTAGGATCTCGTTCGCTTCGGTTTCAACCTTGGCCAGTTTCTCGGCGAAGCGTTCGACCTTTTCGGATTCGAGGGCGTAGAAGCGTTGGTAGGGTTCGAAGGCGCTGGTGATGCTGCGGAGCATGCGATCGATCTCGGTCGTGGATTCGCGGTCGAGCGATTCGCGCAACTGCGTGCGGAGCTCTTCGATCCGGCGCGTGAATTCTTCCTTGGCCTTGCTGCGCTTGTACGGAAGGATCAGGAAACTGGTGACGAGCAGCATCGTCGCGGCGGTCAGGCCAGTGACATCGACGGCAGTCGATGAAACAGCGGTCGTCAGCAGATAGCCGAGACCGAGCGCGCCCGCGCCTAAGCCGAATGAGTGCAGCACCGCGCGCATCGCGTTGTCGATGATGCGGCGACTTTCGACGTTCACGTCGTACGACGAGAGACGCTGTTCCGCGTGCTGGCGAATGCGCGAGTAAACCTCCTCGCGGTTGTACGCAAACTCGCGACCCACGCGCCCGATGATCTCGTCGTTCTTCGCATCCTGCTCCGCGCGTCGATGAAACGCTTCGACCGTGCCGCCCCACAACTTCATGTTCTCGCGCACGAGCCAGTCGACCGCTTCCTGGATCGTCGTGTCGATGTTCACCTTCCAGCCTTGAAAGACCTGTCGCTCGAACTCCTCGCGAAAACGCGAGGCATCGCGAAGCAGCATCACATGCTGAATGCGCACGTAGCGATCGAGGAAATCAAGACCACGTCGCTCGAGGTCCATCAACAGGTTGTCGATGCGCACGACGAACTGCTTGAAGTTCGAGACGAGATCCGCGCGCGAGCGATCGAGTTGCTCGTTGATCGAATCGATGCGTTCCTTATCCGCCGCGAGCAACTGTCGTCGCGACTCGATCATCCGGAACTGTTTCTTCGCGAGACTAAGAATCGTTTCGAGCGGCGCGGTGAGTTTGATGCGCACGCGCTCTTTCTCCGACAGCACTTCGAAGATGTAGTCCTCGAGTTTTTCGAAACGACTACGCGTCCAGTCGCGCGGCGTCGCACCACCGGTCTTCGCATCGAGCGCGAGCTTCGCGGCGACGGGATAGATCACGGGATCGAATCCGAAGATCGAGCGCGTGTTGTTCTTCAGGTAATCGATGACGACGTCGATCTCGCTGTCCGCCTTCGTGTCGATCTTGTTGAGCACGAAGACGACTTTTTTGCCCCACTCGCGAATGTATTCGAGGAATCGCCGCTCCGATTCGGACAGCGGCCGATCGATCGACGTGACGAACAGCACGAGATCCGCGCGCGGAATGTAATCCTCGGTGATCTCCTGATGCCGCTGCACGATCGAGTTCGTGCCCGGCGTGTCGACGAGCGTGATGTTGCGCAGAAACTCGATCGGATAGAACTGCTCGATCACGTAATCATTGATGCGCTTCTGCGATTCTTTCTCGCCGAATCGCAACACGGAGATCACATCGTCGACCGGAATCGGTCCCTCGGTGCGCAGCTTCTGTCCGAACAGCGCGTTGATGAGCGACGACTTGCCGGCGTTGAACTCGCCGACGATCACGATGGTGAAGAGATCTTCGAGCGTCGCGATGAGCTCATCGACGCGACGACGGTCATCCGCCTGCTCGCGCTCCAGCGTTTCGCGCAACTCGACGAGCAATCGTTGTTCGCGGCGCAACAGCGCCTGCACATTCGCATCGACGACCGAATCGAAAATGCCCGGCATGCTCAGAGTTTATCCTCGCGCGGCACGCGCACCACGAGCGATCGTGGAACGCTGATGATGCGCAGCGGCGTCTCGAGCTCGAACAACTCGCCGTCGATGCCGACTTTCAGCTTCGTTCGCGAGGCATCGACACGCAGCTTCGTCGTGCGAAACGAACGAAATCCCGGGATGGTGCGCACGCGTCCCGCGAGGTAGCGCGCGGCGTAACGCGCGAGGCGCCATCGCGAAACGTGTGGGAGCCAATACACCGAGACGCGACCTTCTTCGAGCGTCGTGCGAGGCGCTTCCGCACCGAAGCGTTCGAGCTCGTAGCGATTGTTCGACACCATGAACACGTGCGTGCGAATGAGCTCGCGATGATGCTCGGCCTCGACCGCGATCGTGACGTGTGAGTAGCGCCGCAGCGTCGTGACGATCGCGTACAGACGCGCTTTCCACCGCGGGTAATCGCGACCGTGCTCTTCACGTCGCGCCACCACTTCGGGATACAAGCCGATCGAAACGTTGTTCACGAAGAAGCGCTCGTTGATGCGTGCGGTGTCGATCTCTCGCGTTGATCCGTTGAGTGCGATTTCGAGCGCGGCTTCGGGATCGAGAGGGATGCCGAGGTCTTTCGCGAAATGGTTGTAGGTACCGAGCGGGATGACGGCGAGCTCGGCGTCGGAGTGCACGAGCGGTTGCAAAACGTGATGCACCGTTCCATCGCCGCCGGCCGCGACGAACAGCCGCACACCGCGCGCAAGGCGCTCGCGAATCGCACTCGCGCAGTCGCGATCGCGAATGTCGAGCACCTCGAGGCCGCGTGCGCGAGCAGTCGCTTCGAATGCATCGATTGCGGCCGGCCCAAGGATGCCGGAGTTACGGTTCAGGAAAAGCGTGCCGATTGCTGGCAATAACAACCTCGACGGGGGCGTTTTCGACGCCGCGATGAAAAGACTCGCGTTCGCCACCATTCTTCTTTTGCAAATTCTCGCCCTGCCCGCTCTGGCGCAAGCCGCGGTGAATTCCGCGTGCACATTGTGCGTCGGCGTTGCCGGAGGCGACGGCAGCGTCGCGCCCACCTTCGTGCGACTCGACGAACAGAGCTACGCGACGTATGTCGCTGCGAATCCCGCGAATGTTTCGGTCATCGTCGCGTACGAAGCAAACGACGTGAACGACGTCGAGCGGAAGACGCAGCAGATCATCGACTGGGCGAAAGCGCGCGGACCGTTCGACTCGATCGGCATCAGCGTAAAGCACGATGACCTCGCGCTCGTCGCGTATGCGATCAAGCGGCTCGCGGTCATGGCGCAAGGCCAGGGCGTCGCGAAGCGCATTCTTTTCGACGCAAATCCGAATCTCGTCTCGCTGCTCGAGCAGGGCGCGGGCAGTTACTTCGATGCGGTCGTCGTGGATGCCACGAATGTCGCGAGCACCGCGCAAACACTCGCGGAGCGCGATCCGTCGAAGAAAGTCTTCGCAATCGTCGACCTCACTTCGCCGAATCCGCTCTTCGATCTCGCGCAGGCATTTGCGAACGGAGCAACGCGCGCGTACGCGAACGGCACCGTCGATGCGAATGCGCTCGCGCAGTTCAATCGCACGGCAACAGGCGACTGGGCGTACGACTCGACCGCGAAGCCGTCGGTGCTCGACGCAAAAGGCAACGCGACCGAGATGCGCGCACTGTCGTTCGTGCGCGGCGAAGATTTGCGCACGATGGTCATCGTCGCGGGCGATGCGAACGCGCCGTCGATTCTCTCGCTGCCTGCCGATCGCTACACGAAACCGAAACGCGTCGATGCGAAGGGCGAGCGCGACATCACCGACAGCGCGAAGCGCGGTGCGAATCTGCTGATCGGCAGTCCGATCACGAAAGAGCCGTACGCGATCGTCGTGGATTACGCGGAGAAGCCGGACGCGAACGTCACGAAGGAAACGATCAACATCGCGACGGAGCGCGGCATCACCGTCGAAGAAATCATCCGCAATCATCAGTCGTACGACGCGTACCAGGAATCGATTCAGCCGAAGTACATCGCGCGCAACACGACAAAGCTGCGCTTCGACATCGGCGGCGGTGCGGAATCACTCGAGACCGCAATCATCGGCGATTACTTCTCCGAGCCGCATGTGCGCGCCGACTGGGTGTGGTCGGAGTTTCTGATCAACGGCGTGAAGTGGAAGTACGGACGCATCCCCGAGCTGCCGCTGATTCAGCCGGAAAAAGTCACGCAGCTTCCGCTCGATATTCATCTCACGAACGAATATCGCTATGAGCTCGTGCGCACGACCGACGTCCTCGGCTATCGCGTGTACGAAGTGCGCTTCGAGCCGCCGCCGAATGCGCCCGCGAATCTGCCGCTGTATCGCGGCACGGTGTTCATCGATACGAAGACATGGGCGCGCATTCGCATCGCGATGATTCAGCTCAATCTCGCGGGCGAGATTCTGTCGAACGAAGAGCGCGTCGACTTCGTGCCGTTCGCGCGCGAATCGAAATCGCCACTCAGCGCAAATGAAGTCGCGAGCACGGATCCACGCGCCATCATCTGGTTGCCGTACGAAGTGAATGCGCAGCAGGTGATCTCCGCCGCGGGACGCGCGAGCGTCGTGCAGCGCAACACGACGTTCGACAACTTCCGCATCGATCCGCAGGAGTTCGCGAATCTGCTCGCGGAAGCATCGAAGTCCGATGCGCGCATGGTGCGCGAGACGGATGCAGGCCTGCGCTATCTCGAGAAGCGCGGTGATGAGCGCGTCGTGAAGGAAGGCTTCGACACCGCGCAGCTCTTCGCCCTCGGCGGCATTCATCACGACGACGGTCTCGACTATCCGGTCGTGCCGTTAGGCGGCATCGATTACTTCAACTTCAATCTGTTCAACAAAGGCATTCAGACGAATGTGTTCTTCGCGGGCGTGATTCTCGCGGCGAATGCGACGCATCCGAATGTCGCGAACACGCGCACGAATCTCGGCGTCGATTTCTTCGGCATCGCCGTGCCGACGGAGAACGTGATTTATCGCAACGGCGAAGAGCGTCCGGAAGAAGCGATCAAATCGCGGCCCGCGGGATTGTTCCTGCGCGCGGGGCATCCGTTCCTGCAGTTCGGCAAGATCGATGTTTCGTTCGGCGTATCGCACGCGTCGTACTCGCGCGCCGATGACACGGCCGAAACCTACACGCTGCCGAAGAGCACGTTCACGTTCACGCCGGGCATCGAGTTGCGTTACGCGCGCCGCGGCTGGTCTCTGTCGGGCTCGTACGATTACAACCGCCGCGCGCAGTGGGAAGCGTGGGGCAATCTCGCGGAGTACGATCCGAATCAGAAGTCGTACACGCGATTCGGCGCATCGCTCGGCAAGAGTTTCTATCTGCCGAAGTTTCAACGCATCGGTCTCGATCTGAATTATCTCGACGGCCAGCGACTCGATCGTTTCTCCAAGTACGAGCTCGGATTCTTCGGATCGCAGCGCGTTCACGGCGTGCAATCGGGTTCGGTGCGCGCGGAGAAGATGATCCTCGGCCACGTGTCGTACGGCTTCGTGTTCTCGCAGCAGTTCCGACTGGAAGCGTTCTACGACCACGCGCTCGTCGATGACGCCGCGGCAGGTTATGAGCGCGAGCCGTTCCAGGGCATCGGCATCGCGGGACAGACGATCGGACCGTGGGGCACGCTGGTGCGACTCGATGTCGGTAAGACGATCGGACGTAATGCGCAGGATGGATTCGTGGCGAACGTCGTGTTTTTGAAGTTGTTCTAAGGTGGCGCGGCGGGCGGCGGGCTCTCAGCCCGCCGTTAGAACGACATTCGGGCTCTCAGCCCGCTGTTAGAAAACAT
>JBQCJC010000550.1:0-3181 GCA_051953135.1 Thermoanaerobaculia bacterium
AAAAAGGCGCGGACACGGGAGAGCGTCTCGGACCGATTCGCGTCACACAAGCGGGTTTATTGAGCGCGGATCAAGTCATGCGCGCGGCGTGGATTTGTCTTGTCGGCGCGGCATTGTGCGGAATCCCGCTGATTTATCGCGGCGGCTGGCCGATGCTCGTCGTCGGCGTCGTTTCGATTTTCATGGCGTATGGCTACACCGGCGGACCATTTCCGCTCGCCTATCACGGGCTGGGCGAATTATTCGTGTTGTTGTTCTTCGGGTTCATTGCCGTGGGCGGCACGTTCTATGTGCTTTCGCTGCAGTTGACGCGTTCGGCGTTATTGGCGGGTTATGCGGCAGGTGCACTGGCGTGTGTGCTGATCGTGATCAATAACCTTCGCGATGTCGATGGCGATCGTCGTTCGAATAAACGGACGACGGTCGTGCGATTCGGCGAAGGCTTTGCGAAATTCGAGATCGCGCTCTTTGCACTGACGCCGTTCGTCGCGGCCGCGGTCATTGCGTGGATGCAGAATCGCTGGCCATTGCTGTTGACCCTCGCGGCCCTGCCGCTCGCATTCATGGTCATTGTGCGTGCACTGAGATCGCGCGGCGCTGCTCTCAATCAATGCTTAGCGATGGCCGGCGCGCTTCAGTGGGCATTCGGCATTCTCTTCGTCATCGGCTGCATGTTCTGATGCGCCTCTGGATTCATCGATACTCGCTCATGCCTAAACGGCGTTTGAGCGGGATCGCGCGCGAAGGTGCGAGAGAAGGAGCGTTAATTCGCGTCGATGATGGATTCGCGGATGTTCATCCCTGGCCGGAGCTCGGCGATTTGCCGATCGAGCAACAACTCTCGCTTCTCGCACGCGGCGAGCTCACATCATTAACTCGCGCGTCGCTGAAACTCGCCGCGCTCGATGGCGATGCAAGACGCCGAGGTGTTTCGCTGTTCGATGGACTCACAATTCCGCTTAGTCACTGGCCGGGCGATCAGCCGCCACCCGCGTTCGACACAGTGAAGATTAAGGGTGTAATGGATGTTCCGGAGCACGTGCGCATTCGGATCGATTTCAATGCGACACTGACTCCTGCGGAGTTTTTGAACATCGCAGAAACGCTTCCAAGGGAGCGCATCGACTTTATTGAGGACCCTTGTCCTTACGATGAAGTGTTATGGCGATCGCTCGAACACGAGACCGGCCTAACGCTGGCCTACGATCAACCGCCAACCGCCAACCGCCAACCGCCAACCAAAGTCCTGATCCACAAACCCGCCACCACTCCCGACTTTCCCTCCCACCCGAACGTCGTCGTCACTTCCTACATGGATCATCCGATCGGCCAATTCGGCGCCGCGTACATTGCGGCGACACACGATGTAAATCCGCGCTGCGGCCTCTTCACCCACGTCCTCTATGAACCCGATGCGTTCATTGAGCGCATCGAATCCGACGGCGCGCGTTTATTGCCGCCGCGCGGCACTGGTATTGGATTCGACGATCTCCTGGAGAATCTCTCGTGGACCTCGATTGGCTGAGCTCCGAATCGCACGTGCTCCTGAATCCGCGCATGCCGGGGGAGGAGCGCGCGAAACTCGAGTCCTATGTCGTCGATTTACCGGGGCATATCTGGCTCGCAACGTCCGGCACTACAGGCGCGCTGAAACTCACGGCATTATCGAAAGAGGCGATGCTCGCATCCGCCGCCGCGGTCAATCGGCGATTCGAATCGAACGCAAATGACGTTTGGTTAGGCGTATTGCCAACCTTTCACGTCGGCGGCCTCGGCGTTTACGCGCGCGCGTTCCTCTCTGGTGCGCGAGTCGTGCAGGAGTGGCGCGACGACGTCACACTCGCGCCGCTCGTTCCTGCGCAGGTGAGCGATCTCGTTCATGCACGGACCAAACCGCCGCGATCGTTGCGAGCGGTGATTGTGGGCGGAGGAGCGTTATCGGAGGAGTTGTATGCGGCGGGAACGGAGCTCGGATGGCCATTACTGCCGAGCTACGGGATGACCGAAACGTGCTCGCAGGTCGCGACGGCCGTGCTCGGATCCCCTGAATTACTGATGCTCGACCACGCGGAGGCACGCACAGAAGAGGACGGCCGCCTCGCGTTTCGTGGCTCATCCTTATTATCGGGCTACGCCACTGCAGAAGGATTCGTCGATCCCAAACGCGACGGCTGGTTTCTTACAGAAGACCTTGGCAATGCGGAAGGAAACGTCTTGGGCGTGTACGGACGCAGAGGCGACTTCATCAAGATCGGCGGCGAGTCTGTCGATCTTGCGCGCCTGGACGCGATCCTTTCGTCTGTCGCGGGCATCCATGCCGCGATCGCGCCCGTCTCGGACACGCGCCTTGGTCATGTCATCCATCTCTTCGTGGACCGCTCTGTCGACGCTGACGTGGTTCTGTCTGCCTTCAACGCGCGCGTGCACCCGTTCGAGCGAGCGCGGCAGGTTCATCGCATCGACGAAATCCCTCGCTCGTCCCTCGGCAAATTGCTGCGCAAAGAGCTCCTGAAGCACATCCATTGAGCGCATTTTCACATTTCCAAAAATCGTTGGAATACGACCTACCCCTATGCCGTTACCCGTGGTCCCGACGCGGAAACGCGCTCTCTGAAAAACGAACGGTAACTCGCACAGCGGCAATCATTTGATCGTCGCCGTGGCGGTCGAAAAGATCGCGGAATACGAGTGCAGGGTAAGTGGTTAGTAAAGTTCCCGGCGCGATGCTGACAACGAACGTTGACAACATCGCGAAGGGCACCTAGAATCGCCGCCCTGCAGCAGTAAGCCCGCGGCAGTTCACAGCAGTCCCGATCTTTCCAACCGACAAAGCGAGTAGTTACCGAAGTCCGGGTCAACCGGAATGGGTTCGTGCAGTCCACGGAAACATTCCGCTTGACACGGACGAAGGGGTCTGGCAATCTGTCGACCCTTTCGGCGAGGCCGGTTCTTTGACAACTGAATAGGAAAGCAACGTAAAAGACGACGTGATTCCTTTGAGTCTTTGATCCTGAATAAGGATTGAGGCTCGTCAGAAACAAACAAATAGAAGTATCCGAATAAGCATCAGTCGTTTTGGCTGATGTCAGAGCTTCAAATTTTCTAGTTCAAACTGGAGAGTTTGATCCTGGCTCAGAATGAACGCTGGCGGCGTGCTTTACACATGCAAGTCGAGCGAGGC
>JBQCJC010000551.1:0-4406 GCA_051953135.1 Thermoanaerobaculia bacterium
AGCTGGTTGTGACGGCCGAGGCGCCGCTGATTGAGACGGCGCGAACGGAGGGGGCGACGCGACTCGATGAAGAAGCGATGTCCGACCTGCCCAACAACGGCCGCAATTTCCTCGAGATGACCAAGCTCACGCCCGGCGTCACGATCGTGCAGGGTCCGGATGGCGACGAGCTTTCGATCAACGGTCAGAAAGGCATCTCGAACAACATCAGCGTCGACGGCGCGGACTTCAATAATCCATTCTTCGGCGAACAGCGCGGCGGTCAGCGACCCGCGTTCACCTTTAATCTCGACGCCGTCAAGGAAATGGTCGTCGTCGCCGACGGTGCGAACGCCGAGTTCGGACGCTCGCAGTCGGGCTTCGTCAATGTCATTACGAAATCCGGCACGAATGACATGCGCGGCACCGCGCACGTCGTATTAAAGAATGATGCACTGAGCTCCAATCCGAAGAATCCTGATGGTAGTGAAGCGCCGAAATATGACGCGGATCAGTTCCAGACGGGATTCACGCTCGGCGGACCGCTCATTCGTGACAAAGCGTTCTACTTCACCGCGTTCGATTTCCAGAAAGCGACAACCACTAAGCAAACCGATCCGAATCGCATTGAGCAGCGCGTTGTCGACGCATTGGCAAAACTAGGCGCGCCGGATGAAAACGGCTCGATCGATCACACAAATGACGCGCGTGTTTTCCTCGCGAAAGTCGATTGGAACGCGAGCGAGCGCAATCTCGCCACATTGCGCTACAACTACACCTGGTCCGAGCAGGAGAACGGCACGTTTGACGTCGACTCCTGGGGCCGCAGTGCGAACGCGACGGAACAGGACAGTTCGAACGCCGGGACTGGATCGCTCATTACGACGTTCCGCAGCAATCTCCTCAATGAATTTCGATTCCAGTACGCGCGTGAGGAACGTCCGCGTCCGTACAATGGACCGAATATCACCGGCCAGGATCGTCCGCTGCCGGATACCGCGTTCGATTTTGGCAGAAGCTATCGCTTCGGAATGCCGTTCTTCATTCCTGTCGAGTATTACGACACGCGCGTGCAGTTCAATGACAACGTGTCGTTCCTGCGCGGCGCGCACTCGATCAAAGCGGGCGTCGAATATAACCGCGTAAATTCGGTCCAGACGTTCCTTGGATTCGCGAACGGCCGCTATATCTTCAGTTCCACGGACGGATTCCTCAATTACCTCGCGAATCCGCTTTATGTCGAATGCTCCAATGGTGCGACGTCACAGACTGGCGTTTGTCCCGCGGGCAGCGAAATCACCGGTCCCGTGCTGCTGTATTTGCAGCAGGCCGGCGTCGGCGGATTATCGGTCGAAGAAGCAGGTACACAGAGCATTCCACAGACCGAGCCCGCAATCTTCATTCAGGACTCGTGGCAGGCGACGCCGAATCTCAATGTGCAATACGGCCTGCGCTGGGAAGCGCAGCTTCAGCCCGATCCGATTACCGATCCCGACGTCGTCTTCTATCACGACTTCATCGGCAAGACGGTCAATGGACAGGAGTTCCCGTCGGACGGCACGATCCCGTCCGATAAGAACATGTGGCAGCCGCGCTTCGGATTCTCGTGGAATCCGGGCGGAGACGGACGTCGTGTTCTGCGCGGCAGCGCGGGCCTCTTCTATGGCCGCGTGCCGGGATTGACGCTCGCGTCCTCGCGCTCGACGAACGGCAGCCGTGGACAGTCGCTCTTCCGCAGCAGTGCATTGACGGGCGTTCTCGGTCCTGTGCCCGCTTACCCGAATCTGATTCCTGCGAATCAGGTCGGCGATCCGTTCCGTCCGGACGTGTTTGTGTTCGATAAGGATTTCCAGAACCCGCGCACGCTGTCGGCTTCGTTAGGCTGGGAGCAGGAACTGGTTCAGGATTACGCATTCCTGGTTAAGTACAATTATGCGAAGGGCTCGCACATTACGCGGTTCCGGAATGCCAATGATCCTCTCCTCGGCTCACCGTGGAGCTCGGGACTCAATGGCACGGCGAACGGCATCGGCGCGCTCACTGTCGTCGAGTCCACGGCCAAGAGCCTTTATCACGGTGTGACGTTAGGCGTGACGAAGCGCCCGTCGCATAATTTCGAATTTCAGGCGTATTACACGTATTCGAAGGATAAATCGGACGACGACAACGAGCGCGATCCGTTCTCGTTCCGCTATGCGAAGGTCACGGATCTCGACGCCGAGTACAGTTACTCGGATCGCGATCAGCGCCATCGCTTCAATAGCTGGTTCATGTGGAACGCGCCTCTTGGCATCGACGTAAACGTTCGTTACTCGTATCGCTCGGCGCAGCCGAAATCGATTACGGCGACGGGCGCTGATGCGGCGACACCGCAGGATCGTTGTTCGAAGCGCAATGCCGACGGCTCATGCACCGCGGATGCGATCGTCACGCGCCGTAATCTCGGCCGTAAGAACAACGAATATTCTTCGCTCGATTTTCGTCTGTCGCGACAGTTCACCGCGGGCGGTGTGACGCTCGAGCCGGCGATCGATGTCTTCAATCTGTTCAACAGCAAGAACCTCCGCCGTCCAGAAGTCACGAGCCTGATCTTCAACTTCGACGGCACCGTGCAGAGCGGCACCGGCGATCCGCGCCAGATGCAGTTGGCGCTGCGCGTGATCTGGTAATCCCGCCACAAGCAAGGAGCGGCGAGTCCCTGGCTCGCCGCTCCGCCTTCCTTACCGTAACAATCGTGTAATGGCCGATTGTTTACAATCCGCGGCACATGAGACCGTCTTTGGTGAAGCTGGAGAAGTGGGCGATCTGGATCGGCCTGATCGTGATCCTCTATCTGCTCCGGCACATGTTCCCGATTTTCTTTCTGACGTTCGTGTTGTCGTACATCGCGAATACGGCCGTGAATGCGATGACGAAGCGCTTCCCACGGCGGCGCGTGAACGTCGTCGCGGTCTATCTGATTTTTCTCGCGCTGCTCAGTGGTTTGCTGTTGCTCGTGATTCCGCGCGTCATCAATGAAGCGCGCAATGTCGCGCGACAGTACATCGCGACGGAGGCGGCACGACAGACTGGCGGCGAGAACGTGATCGATCGCGAGGCGCGCGAGGTCGTCGATCGCGTGATCATCGCAATTTCGGGCGAGCATCAGTTCGAAGAATTTCGAACCTCCGAGGCGTACGCGATGATCGTGGGGAAAATCGACGGCACGCTGGAAAACGCGAGCAAAACCATTGGCGCGGAAGCCACTGTGTTTGCGAACGCCGCACTTTCGTTCGTCTTTCAATTCGTTCTGTCGATCATTCTCTCGTTCATTCTGATCTGGGATTTACCGGCGACCGCGGCGCGGATGCGGCGATATTCCGAAGGACGCACGGCCGAGATTTACGCCGAGATCACTCCCAGTCTGCGCGCGTTTGCGATGACGTTAGGCCGCGCATTCGAGGCACAGAGCCTCGTCGCAATCGTCAATGCGGTTCTGTCCGTGGTGTTGTTCTTACTCCTCGGATTACCGTCGATTGCGCTGCTGGCGTCGATCGTATTCATCTGCTCGTACATTCCGTTTGCCGGAATGATTCTGTCGACCATTCCCGCGGCGTTTCTCGCGTTCAAGCTTGGCGGATTTACGCACGTGTTGTGGCTGATCGTCGGCGTCGCGGTGATTCACGCGGTCGAGGCCTATCTGCTCAATCCATTGATTTATGGCCGCCATTTGAAATTGCATCCGGTGGCGGTGCTCATCATTCTGCTCGTCGCCGAGCATCTCTTCGGCCTCTGGGGCCTCATCCTCGGCGTCCCGGTCGCCGCGTTCATCCTGCAGTACGTCATTGAAGGAGAGCCGCAGACGCATGTCCCAGTCGCAGCAGGGTGAAGTCGTTCGCATCTGGTTGAAGCGTTTCAAAGGTGGGCCGATGGATCCGGTGATGTTTGCGGAAGCCATTGAAGGACGCGGACTCGCGGGCAACGCGAATCAAGGCGGCAAGCGGCAGGTCACGATCGTCGATGAGAAGCGATGGAACGACGCCTGTGCGGAGCTCGGGATCGACGTCGATCCTGCCGCGCGCCGCGCAAACGTGCTGGTGCGCGGCATCGATCTGTACAAAGCGCACGGAAAGTTGCTGCGCATCGGCCAGTGTGTCGTGCGCATTTACAACGAGACGCGCCCGTGCGAGCAGATGGATGACGCGCAGCAGGGATTGCGCGAGGCGCTGAAGCCCGAGTGGAGGGCGGGGGCGTTTGGAGAGATTGTGAAGGGCGGAGTGGTGACGATTGGGGACATGGCGGAGTTTATTGAGGCGAGAGATGAGAGATGAGTGATGAGTGATGAGTGATGAGGTTCGACACTCGTCGCGAGTGCGGCACTGCTGGGACGTAACGTCATTTCGTACGACGTGATGCTGGCGATGCGTGTCGTACCTCATCATTCATCA
>JBQCJC010000552.1:0-7239 GCA_051953135.1 Thermoanaerobaculia bacterium
TCGCTCTCGGTGGTGGTCACGACGACGTAGTCGCCCATCTCCGGTCCTTGTGGCTGCGTCTTCCATCCAAAGACCTTGGCGTAGAACTCCGACATCCGTTCCCGATCCTCGGCCGGCATTTCGAAATGAACGACAGGATTCATTTTCTGATTCATGGATGACGGAGGCGTGCAGAAACGGGGCCGCGAGTTGATTCAGATCGCTGGCCGCGAAATGCGCCGAACCGCTCAGATCCAACGTCACGCGCTTCGGTTCGAAGTCGTGCGGCGCGACGCGACGGCACCGCGCTGGCGCAGTCGCGGGCGCTTCAGTGCCGGGACGAAACCGGGCGCGGCCAGCTTCATGTGACGCGCTCGTAAATCGTCCCGCCCGCTGATGTGACATTCGATCAACCTTGTTGACCTAAGTTCCCGCCGGAACTGACTCCTGAAATGGGCAAAATCACCCGTCGAAATCTGTGGCGAATTGCGTCAAATGGATACGCAGGGATGCCGGAAAAGTAGACCACCTGCTGACGAACGAGCAGTTGAGGGCGTAGCGCACGACTGTAACAAATGGCCACGGGAAGTTTGCACAGAGTGGTGGATTGACTCATCCCTCGCGAGACACCATCGCTGGCGTTATCGAAGGAGCGCTGACTTGAAACGAATCCTCTTGCTAATCCTCACGATCGCCTTCACCTGTACTCTCCGTGCGGCCCCTCCCGAACCGAATCCGAAGCTGAAGGAACTCCAGTATTTCGTTGGCCATTGGACTTGTAAGGGCACGGCATTTCCGTTCATGGGCATGCCGGAGCACAAGACGCACGCCACGATCGAAGGCGCCTGGGTCATGAACGATCACTGGCTGCAGTTTCACTACGCGGAGTCCGAGACTGCGAACAACCCTGCGCCGGTCGAGGTTCAATACCACTGGGGTTGGAATGAGCAGACTAAGACGTTCGCATCGAGCGCGGTCGACAACGGAGGCGGCCACTTCGTCCAGGATTCGCGTGGCTGGGATGGCGACAAGATAACGTTCGAGGGCGACATGCACATTGGTGGAACGACGATGCGGTTCCACGACGTCTTCACGAAAGTGGGCGACTCGTCGCTTGTTCACAAAGGCGAGGCAGTGATTGAGGGAAAGTGGACGAAGCTCGATGAGGAGACCTGCTCCAGGTAAGGGGCGCTATCTTTATGAACGCGGCCAGGTTTTAGTCCTCAATGTGAGGAGTGTGGGAGCTATCGCGGAAGCGATAGGAGGACAGCGCTTCGTTGCACGCCGCGTAACGATTCACGCTGAACTGCCGCGCCAGTGCCGCGTGACGAAGTCGTGCGGCATGGCAGTTGCCGCGAGTACCGCTGACGCGGTATGAGTGAACTGCAACTGCCATGACGCCGCGGCGCTTGTGGGTCGACCGAGCCGCTTCAGCGGCGGTCCGAAGCCGGCCGCGGCCAGCTTCACGCCCTAGTTAGCCGGACGCACCGAGAAGCTCCTTTTTAGATATGTGCTGATCCATTCATTAATCCCTTCGAAATCGCGTGCATCCAAAACCCATTGATGTGCGGTGACAAAGAGCATCGCATCTCGAGACAACGACGTCGTGGTTGCAATGATCCCCTTTGTAGCTTCCTCTGACTTGACTACACCGTAAAGTTGCCTAACGACTCCCACACCTACCGTCCTCATGTCGGTGAATCGCTTGCATTCGATGAGGTACTTCTCACGGACATGGGTCGATCGGATCGCAGTAATGTCATAACCACCGTCTCGCGTTTGCTTGGTCAACTCCACCTCGTATCCAAAACCACGCCAGATTTCTGCAACGATTTCCTCGAATCTACGCGGAGATATTTGCGACGACCTCAATACCTCGGGATGCTTCGCGAGATAGCGAATCAGCTGCTCATTCACTTCCGATGTAACCGTCAATATTGAATTTGGGTACATCGAACGCGACCGATTTGAGTTCGTAGCGATCATCGTCGCGGTCGCCAGCGACGGCGGCTAAACGGTCAGGCGCGTACTCGCGCTGGCGCGTGACGATTAAGCGGCGACCTCCTAGCGTTGTGTCACTTAGGCCCTCTGCCGCGCAGGTGGCGGCTTCCTCCGATTCATACTCGATGACCGCGTCCGTGGGTTCCAACGTGAGAAGGTTAACTGGAAAGATGATGCTCTTGACCACGCCGAAGGGTCTTACCAAAGCGGGAATGGCGTCAAAGTCCTCCTCTGCGAAGCCAGCGATATAGATACGTGGCGGCATGCACCATTGTCGCACTCGCGACTAAGCCTGCATAAAGCACGATCGGGCACGTTGCGCCCAAAAGCAGAGCATCTCGCGACGACGTATCTGGGTTAAATTGCCGCGCTGCCCAGTGGCCCGCCCCACTCATCACTGAAGCTGACAACGCCCGGCTTCGGTCCGGCGCTGAAGCGCCTCGCTCGGGCTCCTAGCGCTAGAGCGTCATGGCGCTTGCAGTTTGTTCATTGCCGCATCAGCGGCACTCGATGCACGCGCCGCGTGAGCGTTAGACCGCGCTCAACGGGATCTTGATATGCACAACGGTTTATTGCTTTGGTCCTGCTCGACCATGAGCGCGCAGGCCTGAACGCTGAGCAGACCGACAATCGAGTTGGTTAAACTGCGTCACAGCAAGGAGCGAACATGCGAGAACTACTCGTTGACTTCATCACCTCGCTCGATGGCTACGCGTCAGCAGAGGGCTGGCCGGGCTGGTGGGGCTTGCAGGGACCCGAGTACCTTGCGTGGCTCGAGCAGCAGCCTGAGGTCACGTATCTGATGGGTGCGAACACTTATCGGCAGATGTCCAGCTTCGCTGCCGGTGAGACACCAGAGGGAACTGACGCGTTCACCGCCGACGAAGAGGCGTCGGTCAGTGGCCTCACCGGCGCGTCGAAGGTCGTGTTCTCGTCGACGCTCGACGCGCCTCTCACCTGGGCCAACAGCACGCTCATTCGCGGCGACGCCGTCGATACCGTTCGGGCAATGAAGAAGGAAGGCTCGGGTCTCCTGAGCACGCTCGGAAGCCTGACCTTGTGCCGGTCGCTCTTGCGAGGTGGTCTCGTCGATCGGTTCCGAGTCGTGATGTTCCCAGTCATCACAGGCGCCTCGGGAGCAGAACGCATCTACGACGGGTACCCCGATGTCGCGCTCGATATGATCGATAGTCGAACGTTCGACGGCCGCATCCAACTAGTCGAATACCGGCCCCGCGTACTAGACCACGCACCTCTCGCCACAACTGGAGAGCCGCGGAACTAGAACCTGAGATCAGAGTACGTTCCCTTCGCCGGTGCGGCGACGCAAGGTCGGCCAGCGACGGTCGATCTCGAATTGCGCGACGCGCGACTTCGTGAATCCCGACAGATGCACGTGATGGTTCAACCCCTTCACTGACGAAGCGGCCGTGCTGCCGCACGCCTTCCGTAGTCACGATTCCGTGCTGAAGAAACAGGCCATGGGACGTGAACGCGAACTCGGGAGACAGAACCGCGAGCAGATCGTCGAACGTCAGCTTGCGATGCTTGCCTGCAACGAGGCGCGCGACCTCGGGCCACGTACTCGCCGGTCGAGAGAAACTCCGCTGACGTAACGCTTCACATCGGAAGGTGCGAATGTCGTTTCGCTGATCCGAACTTCGATCCTCACTGACCAAACCTCCCGCGTCACCACGGTTTCAAACCGACAACCGACAACCGTCAACCGCATGTTCATGCTCTTCCCGCGCACGCGCGTCTCTCCTTACCGTGTGCACACGTAGTCGATCCGCCTCGACGATCAACCGAAATAGACGTGCTGCCTGATTGGGTGGCCGAGGAGTGTGCATGGGTTCGGGTCTCTCTCGTTCGTTCATTGGCGTTCTCATTCTTCTGATCGCATCACCGATCTTCGCGGCGACATTCACCGTCGACACCGACGGCTCCTCGACCGACATCACCATCAACGGCACCTGCGCCGCGACCGGCGGCGGCTGCACTTTGCACGCGGCCATTCAGGAAGCGAATGCGACTCCCGGCGCCGACACCATTCAGTTCTCCATCCCCAGCGTCACCATCACCGCATCGCTGCCGCAGATCCTCTTCCCCGTCACCATCGACGGCGGCGGGTCGCGCACGCAGCTCATCGGCGGACCGGGACTGAATGGCATCACGCTTACCGCGGGTGCGGGAAGCAACACACCCGGCGGCGGCTCGACGATCGAGAGCCTCGTCATCACCAACATGGGTGGCGCCGGCATCTCGATCATCGGCGGCGGCAACACGGTGCACAACTGCTACATCGGCACCGATGGCACGAACGCATTGCCGAACAACGGCGCCGGCATCTCCATCACCACTCCAGCCCTCGGGCCGTTCGCACAACTCAGCGACATCAACACCGTCGCAGGCAACGCCATCGGCGGACCGAGCGCGGGACAAGGCAACGTCATCTCCGGCAACACCGGCGTCGGTATCGACATCTTTGCCGAGCGCACGGTGAAGAACATCGTTCAGAACAACATCATCGGCCTCAATGCGACGCAAAGCGCCGCGCTGCCGAACGGTGGTCACGGCATTCAGATCAGCGGCAACGCCTTCGCGAACACGATCGGTCCGGCCAACATCATCGCCGGCAACACCGCGCCGGCCGCGGACGGCATCAACATCAGCGGCGCCGTGTGGCAGGCGAACATCGTCACCGGCAACGTCATCGGCGGCAATCTCTTCGGCGACGACTACGGCAATGGACTCTCCGGCATTCGCATCGAGACCACGAAGTACGACCCGAGCGTGACCTGGACAACCGAGGCCAGCTCGAACTCGATCATCTTCAACAACGAACACGGCATCTTCATCACCAACGCCGCGACCGCGGTCTGGGCGCACGGCAACTACATCGGTGTGCTCAACAACGGCACCACCGACAACGGCAACGCGATCGATGGCATTCGCATCACCACTGCGGGCAATCAGATCGGCGGTACAGGGCCGGGACAACGCAACGTCATCTCCGGCAACGACGACTGCGGCATTCGCCTGCAGAGCGGCAGCGCGACCGACAACGTGATCTACAACAACCTCATCGGCCGCGACAGCCTCAACGTGCAGAACATCCCGAACATCAATGACGGCGTGTTCATCACGAACAGCGCGGGCAACAACACCATCGGCGGCAGCGGCGTGGGCGAGGCCAACATCATCGCCGGCAACGGTCGCCACGGCATCAAGCTGTACAACGCATCGTCGTCGAACTTCATCACCGCGAACTCGATCTGGTCGAATGGAGTCCTCACCGCGACGGGACTCGGCATCGATCTCGATCAGGTCGACAACGGCAAAGACTCGACGACGAACGCGACGCCGGGCGTCGATCCCAACATCCTCTATTCGAACTGGGGACAGAACGCGCCGGTCATCACGAACAGCGGCAGCAACGTGCCGCAGTACGATCCATCGACCGGCAACACCGTTGTGCCGTACACGCTCGAAACCGCGCCAGGAACGCCCGTGCGACTCGAGTTCTTCGCGAACGACACCGCGAATCCGAATGACTCCGGCGAAGGCAAAACATACCTCGGCACCGCGACGATCATCACCGCGGGCGACGGTACGTTTTCGAGCTCGACCTCCGTCGTGCCGGTCGTTCCCATCGATACGCGCAGCAAGTTCATCACGATGACGGCGACGACGACGCAACCTATCGATCCTCCCGGTCCGTCGAACACCGGCGCCGCCAACAACACGTCGGAATTCTCGAACGCCGTGCTCGCCCCGAATCCCGGCAAGGTGCAACTCAGCTCCGCGACGTACAACGTCGGCGAGGCCGGACCATTTGTAACGATCACGGTTACACGGACCGGCGGCTCCGACGGCACGGTCACGATCGACTCCATGACCTCGAGCGACACTGCCGACGCCGGCTTCGGTTTCACGGCGACGAGCAACACGCTCACATTCAACGACGGCGAAACGTCGAAGACCTTCGACGTGCCGATCACCGACGACACGATTTACGAAGGCAGCGAGACGTTCAACATTCTGCTGACGAATCCGCAGAACTACGTCGAGATCGGAACGCCGTCCTCCGCGGTCGTGACGATCAACGACAACGATTCGCAGCCGTCGATGAGCATCGACAACGTCACGCTCGCGGAAGGCGATGCGGGCACGACGAACTTCATCTTCACCGTCTCACTCTCGAACCTCAGCGCGTTTGGCGCGAGCGCTACGGTCAACACCGCGGATGGCAGCGCGACGCTTGCGAACAACGATTACGCGGCGATCGTCAACGGCAACGTCACGATTCCGGCGGGCTCGCTCACCGCGAACGTCACGGTGCCGGTCAATGGTGACGTGAATGTCGAATCGAACGAAACGTTCACCGTGAATCTCACCGGCATCACCGGCGCGAGCGCGGGCACGACGACGGGCACGGGAACGATAACGAACGACGACAATCCGCAGCCGACGTTCTCGATCGACGACGTCTCGCTCAACGAAGGCAACGCGGGAACGACGGCGTTCACGTTCACCGTCTCGCTGACGCCCGCCGCTGCATCGACGGTCAGCGTCGACGTCGCCACCGCGAACAACACCGCGACCGCCGGCAGTGACTACACGACGAAAGCGCAGACGCTCACGTTCCTCGCGGGTCAGGTTAGTCAGACGTTCGCCGTCGATGTGAACGGCGACACGACGTTCGAAGGCAACGAATCGTTCGACGTGAATCTCACCAACGCATCGGCGGGCACGATGATCGGCGATGCAAGCGGCAGCGGCACGATTCAGAACGATGACCTGCTGCCGAGCATCAGCATCAACGACGTGTCGCAACTCGAAGGCAACGCGGGCACGACCAACTTCGTGTTCACGGTCTCGCTGTCGAATCCGAGCTCGCAGACGATCATGGTCGATTTCGCAACGGCGAACGGCAGCGCGACCGCGCCGGGCGATTACGCGAGCAACGCGAACACGCTCACGTTTGCACCGGGCATCACCACGCAGCCGGTCACGATCGCGGTCGTTGGTGAAACGACGAACGAATCGGACGAGACGTTCACCGTGAATCTGGCGAATGCATCGAACGCCACGATCCTCGACAACAGCGGCACGGGCACGATTCAAAACGATGACTCGCCGACGCCGACGTTCAGCATCAACAGCGTCGCGCAGAACGAAGGGAACTCGGGTTCGGCGGCGATGACGTTCACGGTCTCGCTGAGTCCCGCGGCCGCGTCGACCGTGAGCGTCACGGCG
>JBQCJC010000553.1:0-6753 GCA_051953135.1 Thermoanaerobaculia bacterium
CGGCGAATTCAATATCACCATCTACGATCTGAACATCGGTGGTCTGGCCCTCGTACTCGATCGTGCCAGTGATCGAACTATGAGCGCCGTCGAAATTCGGCTCTTGAACATCCAGCAGGGTGAAATGAACTTCGTCCGGGATGATCATGGGTGCATCGGGTTCTCTCACTGGCGCAGTTTGAGCCTGTGCG
Source organism: Thermoanaerobaculia bacterium (assembly GCA_051953135.1). GTDB lineage: Bacteria > Acidobacteriota > Thermoanaerobaculia > Gp7-AA8 > Gp7-AA8 > QHVT01. Next base: position 192 of record JBQCJC010000553.1, read on the forward strand.
ACATCACAGAACGGCGGCAGCACAGTGAGCAGCACAATAAGCAACCCGGAAGCAAAATGGTAACGTGTCGTACGAAGCATATCGAAGATTCCTCTCATCCTTTGTGCGTTCACGTATCGCATGACGTCCACGCTATCCATGTAGACACGTCGCACCGACATAGAACGTCGGCGGCCCGGCCGGTTTGGAAACCGGCGCTCCGTTGTTGAAGCAGCCGTACGTGCCTCAGCGAAGCAACCAGCGCTGGCGGCCGTGCCGCACCGATCAAGGTGGGTAACCTTCCTGAATCCACTGTTGAAACGTTGCGATTTGCTGCGCCGACAGTGGTGGACCGAAATTCGGGGGCGGCATGCGGCCGTCGGGATCGGCGGTAATGAACACCTGGATGATTTCGGCGTTCGCTTTGACTTGCGAGTAATCGGTCAGGTCGAAGCGCCAGAGCATGTTTGCGCGGAAGGGTCCGAAAATCGGGGCGATGTCGTTCGCGAATGACGTGGGCATGTCCTTCCTCCGTTCCTCAACTGCGGATCCACATCGAAGCTGCAATGATGATGAGCGCGACGCCGCTGACCACTTCCGCGCGCCCTGGAATGAGTCGCGAAATGCGTGCGCCTGCAATGACGCCAATCGCGCACAGCGTCGCACTCGTGGCGCCAATGACCAATGCTGCCAGCGCCAGCGGATAACCAAGCGTCGTCGCACTGACGCCGATCAACAAATTGTCCAGCGATAACGACAATGGCACGCCGATGAGCGTCCACCGGCTATTGACGATCGATTCTGCATCCTCGTCTTTTTCTCTCAATGCGAGCACGAGAATCGTGACGCCGCACGCGATCACGACAAACGGCCCGATCCCATCGAACGCCACGTCGAAACGCGTACGCAGAAAATGAGCGAGCGTGACACCAATCAGTGGCGACGCGATCTCGCACGTCGCAAATGCTGCAAGCAAGAGCATGCGACGCGTGCGCGCAATCGGCGCGACGCTCATCGCTGCCGCTACCTGCAGATTATCGATCCCGGCTAATACGCCGAGGAGCAAGAGACGGGTCATGCGTCAGGAGCTCAGCTTGTAAATATTCAGCACGCCGCCGCCTGTACCGCCCTGAACCAGCGCGCCGGCCACGACATAATTGCCCCAGATCGCGGGACCGAGACAATAGCCATAACCGCCCATGAACCCGCCGGTCTGCGAGCCGAAATTCACCATGTCATTCCACAGAAGCGTTCCATCGGTCGCACTGAACGCGTAGAGCGCCACCTGCGTCGTCGACATGAACACCACGTCATTGACCACGGCCGGCACACTGATCCCGCTCTCGCCTGCATTGCGATACATCGCGCTCGCGGCCTTTGTGTACTTTGGCGGATCCCCGGCGAGCGGCCAGGCATCGGCAAGCGTTTCCCAATCCATCGCGCGCATGAACGGCGTCGTTTGATAATCGATCCCTGATGCGATGAAGTGATAATTGTTGCCGCCGAGTCCGATGAACAGCTTCTTCTGCGGCGTACACAATGCGGCGGTGCTGTAGGTACCGTGAAAATTCTCCGCCTTGATGGCGTTCGACTGCTCGTTCGTCAGCACCGGACTCGGATCCGACGACGTATCGGGACCATGAGGATCGACCGTCGGGATCTGCGTCTTCCCGTCGGCCATGTACGGAAGCATCTGCCGCCATGTGATGATCGCGAGCGTCTGTGCGTCGCAGATCATGTAACTCCCGTTCTTGCAGCCGATGCCAACGACCTTGCGACCGTTAATCGTGTAGAGCGTCGGTGCACCGCCGACATCGACGTCGATATCCGACGGCCGGTAACTCGACTCCACAGGAAATTGCGCGAATCCGACGAAGTCTCCGGTCGTGCCCTTCAATGCCAGCAAGCCGACTGAATATCCGGGGCTCGGTAACTCGCCATCGGGAACGGGATTTCCGGTCGAACAATAAAGAATATCGAGATCGGGATCGTATGCAGGCGACGACCATACGGAACAACCGCGCGTCACCGGCTCAGTCGCGGTGGTCGAAAACGGCGGGTTCACCGCAACCGTCATCGCGGCGGGCAGCACATTGACCTGATTCGGTGTATTCGGCACGAACTGATTCGTGCAGAAAATCCAGATCACATTGCCGGTTTTCGCATCGAGACAGAACACGAAGGAGAACAAACCATCGTTCTCCCCTTCGCCGATTCCAACCCACACCATTCCGTTGTAGACACATGGCGACGACCAGCCCGCGGCCTGTGGCGTCGGCGGCTCCGTCCCGTAATTCGCGACGTTATTGACCGGCTGATTCTTCGGTAAATCGGCCCAACGGAGATTCGTGCTCCAGTCGAGCGACATATCCGAGGCGTTGAGACAGTAGAGAACGCCATTGAAGGCGATGAAATACACCTGGCCATTGACGACTGCCGGCGTGCAGCCCATGCCGCTGAAACCATGCGAATCGCGCTCATTCTTATCGATTGACCAGCTGAAGCTCGCCTCCGTCACACCCGTATCGATATTGACCTTCAGCATCGTTCCGCCGATGCCGGTCGGAACTGCCTGCGATGCCGTTGCGTTTGCAAGACCGACGTAAACGTAGCCGTCCGCGACCGCCGGCGTCGACAGAATCGAGCCCGGAACGTTCAATGAGAACGTATTCGTCAACTTGCCCACGGTGCTGCTGTTGATCTGACTATCCGTGACCTCGCCCGTGTGCGCGGTGTCGCCGTGAAACATCCACCAGTTCGTCGTGGCCATCGTCTTACGACTCCTTTCAAGCGTGCGGGCGGCGTTTGAGGCCCCAACTGAAATCGGTGTACGCCGCGTCGAAATGACAGGCCATGCAACTGTTGCCCGATCCCGCTGCACTGTCCGCGGACTGGAAATACGTTTCCATCGTGAGGTTCGTGGCGCCCGTGACCGGGAACGGCAATCCTGACGTGCATGGATACGAGCCGCGCAAATCGGGCGGTTTGTACTGCGTCATGTCATTCGCCGCAAACGGCCACTGTGTAACGATCAATTGATAATTCGCCCACGGCGTACCGGCTAATGCGGTCTGGAACGCGGTATTCGCATCGACGGTCGACGCGCCTTGTGGCGTGGTCGGAATCGTATTGAGACGCAGCACCTGCACCGGCACGCGCTGGCTTTGATCGGGCAATAAGCTCGTCGACTGCGGGCGATTCTTGAAGCCGTTCTGCGTACAGGCCTGATCGCTGCTCGGGCACGCCGGCAATAACGTGTTCGCACTCGATGACGCGACATCGACATGCTCGAAGGTCGACCACACCCACTCCGGGAACAGATCGAGTTTCTGCACAATGTGTAATCCGACCAGACCGACACTCGTCGCCGTGCATTTCTGCGTCGAGGGATCGAAGACATCGGCATCGACGACGTAATAGCGAGTCCACTGATCTTTCGGCACAGAGGCCATGTCGCGCCACGCGGCTTTGATCATGATCGAGCCGAGTTGATTCGTCTTCGATGCGCCGTTCGTCGACAACGTCGGGGGCATCGTGATCTGTGACGGCGGGACGAGGTTTTTCGCGAGATAAAGCCACGACTTCGGATCATTGTCCGTGCCGCGCATGAATTCGTACGGCTGGCGGCCGTAGCGAACCTCGTACATCACATACTCTTTGGAGTTGTCGACGAGCGGGAACGAAAACGCCTGCACGCCGTCATTGAGCACGGAATTGCCCTTCGACGTCATGACCAGCGTTTTCTTCGGACCGGCACCGCTCACAGTGCCGGTGCCGCACGTCGGCGCAACCGGCACGTCATACGAATCGAATGGCGTCGGCCGCTGATTGCCCTGATCGAAGAGCTCCCAATTCGCCTTGTATGTGCTCCAGACGGTCGTCGTGCCCGGCGCGGCATTCTTGAAGACGTTCGGATCGTCAGGTGATTGCGGATTCCCGCGACCGGTCGTCGACGCGGGCCAGTTCAGTGCGATGAACTCCTCCCACGAAAACCAGTCGAAATACGGGCGAATTTGCACCGGCGAATTGATCGTCGTCGGCAACGGCACATAGAGCGGGATATTGCCGCTGATTTGTGCCGCCGGAAGCACAGACGGACCGCCCGCGGTCACGGCGGGATAACACGCCGGCAGCGGCTCGGGTGCGACCGTCGATGTCGTCGCGGTCGTTGCCGTCGGCGCCTGTGTGCCCGCCGACGTCGTTTCGGTCGTCGTGAACTCACGCCGACACGCGCAAAGAAGGACCAGGGAGACGACCAGCGTTCTCATTCGAGGCATCGCCACTCCTTTTCCGTTGCAGGGACCCAAGGAAGGAGTGACGGAGAACGGTAAATCCCTACCCTCGCATGGCCATCTTTTATCGACGGCCATCAAGGCGACGGATGACTGCCAGTTCCGAATTAACGGGAACGCGCCGGATCGTGCGCCGGCAATACGTCACTCGCCCACGGCGTCTGCTTCCACGCCGGGACCGGCGTCTGTACCGACGCTCGCGGAACGAACTCCGAGCGCTCGATCAATCGACGCTTGTGAATGTAGCGCGGACAATTCGGATAAATGCGCTTCGCTTCCACGCGAACCAGAAATTGCGCTTCCGGATAGCGTTCGAGCAGAGGATCGGCCGTCACGATCTCCGCGGTGCCATCGATTCGCATGCGGCGTTGCAATTCGAAGTCGATGAACAACATCCCGACCGCGCGCGTCGCGAGCACGTTGCCCATCGATAAATACATGCCGTTGCCGTCGTAGTTCGGAAAGACGAGCGTTTTGTCGTCAACGATGCTCACAAAGCCCGGATCGCCGCCTTTGTACGAACACGTCGGCTGTCCGTCTGCATCGACCGTCGCAAGGAAAAACATGTCCATGCGTTCGAGGAACTGGCGATCGTCGAGATTGAACTGATCGCGGACTTTGATCTCCGCGAGCCGGTCGGCGAGTTTCCGCGTGTCGTATTCGTCCTGAAGTGCTCGACTGGACGACGAGTAAATCATCGACATACCGAAACCCTCCTGTTGAACCGGGAAGAGAAATCGTAGCACTGCGGGAACACGGCGGATCTTCGTCGCACGCAATCCCTCCTTCACCACGTCAATCCACACGTTCAACCCAATTCGCACGCCCCCTTGGAATCGCGATGCTACGTTCGCCGCGATTCGCCATGATCGACCCGGCCCCGGAGGAGTTGTTCGAGCAATACCTCGCCGTCACTACGGATCTCGAGGCCGAGCGATGTCTGGCGCAAATCCTCGAGCAACTCGCCACACCACTCGTCCGCCGCGTGATCTCCTCGGCGATGCGCGACTCCGCGTGCAATGACGCCGAGGATGTCGTGAGCGACACGCTGCTCGATTTGTTGAGAAAACTGCGCGCGCTGCGACGCGATCCCGCGCTGCAAATCCATGATTTGCGACGCTATATCGTCACGTGCGCGTACAACCGCTGTCACGAGCGCCTGCGCGAGCGCCATCCCGTGCGCGTGCGATTGCGCAATCAATTGCGCTACCTGTGTGAGCATGATCGTGAGCTCGCACTCTGGCGCGATTGCGGCGAGCTCGTTTGCGGATTCCGCGAATGGAACGGCCATTCCGCCGCGAATGCGATCGACGACATCCAGCTTGTCGCCACGAATGATCCGACCGCGGAGAATCGCGCACAGACCGCGATGCTCGTTCATGACGCGTTGTACGCGGCAAGACGCCCAATCACGTTGAACGCGCTCACCGCGCAGATTGCGAAAGCGATCGGGATCGATGAACGTCCGGCGCCGCTCACGACGTTCGAAACTTCGCTCGAACCCGCTGCCGACGAGATCCTCGAAACGCGCATCTCGCTCCAGCAACTCTGGGACGATGTCTGCAAACTCGCGTGGAAACAGCGCGTCGCGCTGCTTCTGAATTTACGCGACGTGCAAGGACGCGAGTGTCTGACGCTGCTTCAGCTCACGCGCATCGCGACGATTCCGCAGATCGCCTCGGTGCTCGGCATGCCTGTCAAGAAATTCGCCTCGCTGTGGAACGAGCTGCCGCTCAGCGACGCCGCGATCGCACGACTTCTCGAGGTCACGCCGCGACAAGTCATCAAATTCCGCCGTCTTGCGCGCGAACGACTGCGACGGATGTCGAATCATCGCGAGCATCGGAACGTCACGCGGAAACTCGACTCTTCACAGAGTGGGACTACTCTCGTGACGAGGCGATGACCGGAACGACGCGAAACGACGAAACGCATCCAGATGCCAGCGCGCTCGAGCGTTATCGGAGGCGCGTCGCCGATCCAATCGAACTGCTCGCCGTCGATGCGCATCTCGCATTCTGCGATGTCTGCGTCGCCCCGATGCGCATCGACAACGTCTGGATCGACCTCGGTCGCACCGATCCCCAGATCGACGATCCGGCCGACTTTCCTCCTCGCACGCTCTCAGGAAAGAAATTTCCCCTTTTGTCATGAACTCCGGAGCACCGGCGTCGTAATCTAGAGCAGATTCGCTCTAGCCATGAACCTTTCGGAGCATCGACGCCCCAATCTGCGGCGTCTCGCTATCGTTGCGCTCGCCATTACCGTGGCGTGGATCATCGCGGGCGTCT
>JBQCJC010000554.1:0-2003 GCA_051953135.1 Thermoanaerobaculia bacterium
CGGGCTTCAGCCCGGCCGACGTGGACGTCGGCGACCCGGCCGGCTTGAAAGCCGGCGCTCCGGTGTGCGGCGTCCCGCCGCTCCACCTGCTACACCTCAGCCCATCGTCGCAGCAGGTTGTGATACACGCCCGTGAGTTGCAGTGTCGCCTGATGCTCCGGCGGCAACTGCTGAATCGAGAGATCGAGATCGAAGAGGATCGTGCGCTCGCCGTCGTCCTTCACCATGCTCTGAATCCAGAAGAAGCTCGACACGCGCGCGCCGCGCGTCACCGGCCGCACGTGATGCAGGCTCGTCGCCGGATACAACACCATCGAGCCCGCATCGAGTTTGATGGATTGAATCCCATACGTATCTTCGATCACCAACTCGCCGCCTTCGTACTCATCGGCATTCGTGAGAAACAACGTCGCCGACAAATCGGTGCGCACGAAGTTGTACGTGCCGGGCACTTGGCGAATGGCGTTATCGACGGGCGAGCCAAACGACTCGCCGCCCTGGTAGCGATTGAACAGCGGTGGAAAAACGTGCAGCGGCAGCGCGGCCGAACGAAAGAGCGGCGAACGCGCGAGTGCGCGCGTGATCATTTCCCCAACCTCACGCGCCGCCGGATGTCCCTCGGGGATCTGCTGATTGTTCTTCGCGCGCGCGGACTGATGCCCCGCGGTGACGCGGCCGTCGATCCACTCGGCCGCGTCGAGCAGTGCCCGCGCATGCTGAACTTCCTGTTCGTTCAGTACGTTCGGAACGTTCAGTAGCATCAGAAATCCCACTCCGCATGGATCACGAAGTTGCGTCCCGGTCCCGGCACGTAATGCCCGCCGCCAACGCGATCGACGTACGTCTCATCAGCGATGTTGTTGACGTTGAGGCGCAGCGTGAGCGAGGGACGCACCGCGTACGACGCCATCGCATTCACGAGCCAGTAGCTCGGCACCTGCGCGGTATTCGTCGCGTTGCGGAACACGGAGTCCATGTACTGCGCGCCCGCGCCGATCGTGATGCGCGGGGCGATGCGCGCGTCGGTCCAGAGATTGAGCGAATGCTCCGGCACCATCGTCAACTGCGCGCCCTGCTCCAGCGGATTGCGTGATGCGGAGAACTCGCTGTCGAGGAATGCGTAGCCGCCGAGGATCGACCAGTTTTCGGTGATCTTTCCGTTGATCCCGAGCTCCACGCCTTCGACGCGCTGCTCGCCGTCAAGCACGAACGGATCCGTCGTCGCGTTGCGCGTGCGCGCGTTCGTTTTCTCGGTGTGGAACACCGCGGCGGTCGCGATCGCGCGTCCGCTGAGCATTTCCCACTTACCGCCGAGCTCGTAGTTCGTCGTCTTCTCGGGCTCGAGATTCACGTTGTTCGTCGACGTGGGCGAGTCGCTGAGCCCCGCGCCGCTCGCATTCGCATCGACCGATGGATTGAACGACGTCGCCGCGCTCGCGTAGACGCTCATGTTCGTGCGCGGCTTGAACACCACGCCGCCGTTCCAGCTCACCATGTCGTCTTTGCGTCCGAGCTTCGTGACCGCGTTCGTCGCAACGTTCGTGAGTGTGTAGTCGACATCGACCGTATCCCAGCGCAATCCGCCCATCACTTCCCATCGCGAGCCGAACTGCATGGTGTCGAATGCATACACGCCGATGGCGTCGAGATGCGTGTCTTCGGGATTGCCGATGTTCTTCGGCATCGGACCGATCGGACGCTGCGATGGATCGGGATTCGCGAGATTCGTCTGCGGCTGATTCGTGGTCTGCGCCTGCCTGCGGATGTACGTCGTCTCGCGCGCGGCCTCGAGTCCGAACACAGCCGAGTGGCGTCCCATCTTCGCGCTCAGTGTCGTTTGATTCGCGAGTTGTCCGTTGTCCATGAGCCGTTGCTGCAACTGGCGATTGGGCGGACGCGGTGCGGTGATCGCGGAGTCGCGATGGTTGTCGGCCCAGCGCGACACGTTGCGTAATGTCCAGCCATCGCGCACGTCATGTTCGACCGTCGCGGTCGCGGCATCG
>JBQCJC010000555.1:0-4638 GCA_051953135.1 Thermoanaerobaculia bacterium
GCACAGTCAGGGCGGACTCATTGTGCGGCAATACATGATCCGGTATCAGGAGACGATCTCGGGACATATCCCTTTGGTGGTTCTCTATGGCACACCGGCGGCCGGATCGTCGTGGGCACAACGCGTGGCGATGTTCGCTCGTTGTAAGCAGGTTCAGGATCTCGTGGAAATCGACGAGAACATCGCCCTCACGGTGCAGATTCAGGACTGGCAGGCATCGAAGAGTCTCAAGAATATCCCAGTGCATTGTGTCATCGAAGGCGAGTCGACGTTAGGCGCAGAAATCGTGGATCGGGAAAGCGCGGAACGCGGATGCACGACGACACAGGAACTGAACGTCAATCACATTCAATTAGTCAAACCGGCGTGCGCCGATGATGAGCGGCACATCGCATTCAGAAACAAAATTCGGGAGCTCGTCAAGAGTAATCCGCCTCCCATTACGAACGGTGTCACTGAGCCTGTAGTATCGGAAACAGCTACGGCCATTGCCAGCGTCTGGAACATCGTAAACAACCTTCGCCTCAATGAGCTCGTAGGGCAATTGTTCATGGTCGGTGTGGAGGCGCACGATTCCGCCGAGGCAGGCGATGTGCTGGCGAGCCTGATTCGCCGACATCGAATCGGTAGTGTGTTGTTGCACGAAGATAATTTCGCCGAGTTGACCAATCGACCTGCTGCAACTACCGCACAATCGATTGCAGCGTTTAATGATCGATTGCAAAGTGTTGCCGCTGCAGCCGCACTGGAGAGCAACGCGAATAAGCAGAACGTCCATCGAGAAGTCCCACTGACGATCGCCGTCGATGACGGATCAACTGCAGGCGACGAGATCGGCTTCGGCGGGACGTTTTTTCCGTCGGCAATGTTTCTCGGCGCGACACGCGACGCGACCGCGGTTCACAACGTTGCTCTGGCAATGGGAGCCGAATTACGCGCGGTCGGAATCAATACGGTTCTTGGTCCCAGTGCGGACATCAATACGTGTGTGGCGAGTGACACCGTTGGTATTCGCTCATTTGGCGCGCATAAGGAAATTGTTACGCCGTTGAGCTTTGTTTTTATGCGCGGCTTGCAGGAAACCGGCGTACAGTCGTTTATGAAGCATTATCCGGGCTTAGGCAGTGCGGAAGGAACCTCGTTCTATGCCACGAGCCGAATGGCGTACGCGGACTTGAATGAGCTGGAGACAAAAGATCTGCTGCCCTTTGAAATGTTGATGGCCGAGGGCGTCGATGGCGTCGTGACCTCTCATTTGACTGTGCCGGCCATCGCAGAAACACCAGTGACGTTCTGTCAGGACGCGGTCGATAACATCATCCGTCGCAGACTCGGATATTTCCGCGTTTTATTGACGGACGATTTGTCCGTACCGCCCGCCGTCCTCAAAGATGCGGCCGGGCGCATCATTCGTACGCGCGCCGAAGCTGCAATCGAAGCGCTGGATGCTGGCCACGACGTCCTTATGTTTGCGCGCGTGACGAAAAGCGGTCAGTCGCGACTCGAACGCGGTGCGAGCATGAGTATTGAGGAATTCGATACGCTCGTGTCGCGCGTCATTGATTACTTTCGGGGACGAGATGGGATTCGCGACCTCAGAGAACGCGTTGCGCGCGTATTGACGGCCAAGTTGCGAATTACCGCGGCCGATCAATTCAAAGACACGAAACGCTGGATGACCAGTTTCAATCCCGTGGCGTATCAGGAATTACTCGATTCACATGCAACGCTAGCACGAGCAGTGGCCAGAGACTCGATCGTTCTCATTACGAGGAACGGGGCCGTGGTCAATGACGCACAAGCGACTCGCGAGTACGACGTTGCCGACCCGTCATTCGCCCCTCCGATTGCTCGCGCCGAGCGGGTTGTGCTCGCGGAGCCCGCGCGGCGTCGCGACTCTCCGCTGTTGAATGAGCTGCTACGACGATCCGGTGCCGATGTAGTGCGGATTCCATTGATCTATGGCTGGCCCGACACGAAGCGAGACGAGGCCCGCATCGAATGGGAACGGTCAGTTCCGATCAATGGTTACTTCGACGTAATGGGTCAGTTTCGCCCGGATCCCGATGCAATCAAAGCTCGCGTGGACGAAATCATGCGCGTCGCCGAGACCGCGAAAACCGTGATCTTTGGCGTGGTAACACCGGATCAGGCCGAAATTCTCGCCCGACTGTGCGAACGCCTGAAGGAACGTCCTATTTTGGTTTTGTTATATCGCGAGCCGCACCTTCTACCGGCGAGCGTTTACTTGCAGCGAAATGTGACCGTTGTATCCATAAGCGGCCCGGATCCGAAACTCACCGCCGATTTTCTCCTCGGCGAGCTCAGACCCCGTCCGGCGACGTATCTCGCGCTCACGATTCCCGGCGTTCTTCGGCGTCAGATAGAATCCGGTATGCCCGTGTTGAATTTCGAAGCGTGGGGCGATGTCACTCGCGCCACACCATTGCCTTAGCGTCACCAGACCTCACATCGTTTGTCCGCCGGTCTCACCATCAATGCATCCTGCTTGCAGCCGAACGCGCTCGCGAACTCGGGCATGTTCGATACCGGTCCGATCACGCGGTACTGCGCGACCGGATGCGGATCGCCCTGAATCATCATGCGCTTCGTTTCGGGGCGCGTTTCGTCGCCGCGGAACTGGCCCCAGGCGATGAAGAACTGCTGTTCCGGTGTGAATCCGTCGAGCGTTGGCGCGCCGTGCTCCGCTTTCGCTTTCTCGAACGCCATGTACGCGATCTTCGCGCCCGCGAGATCACCGATGGATTCGCCGAGGACCAGCTTGCCGTTGTGATGAATGTTCGGCTCGATGAAGTAGCCTTCGAACTGATTCACCACACAATTCGTCCGCTCCTGGAATCGCTTCAGATCTTCATCCGTCCACCAGTTGTGCAGACGCCCTTCCGCGTCGTACTGCGCGCCCTGATCGTCGAAGCCGTGACTGATCTCATGACCGATCACGACGCCGATCGCACCGTAATTCACGGCGTCGACTGCATTCACATCGAACGCGGGCGGCTGCAGGATTCCGGCGGGGAAGACGATCTCGTTCAGCAGCGGGTTGTAATACGCATCCGACGTCGGCGGTGTCATGCCCCAGCGACCGCGATCGACCGGCTTGCCGATTTGCGATCGATCATCGCGAGTCGCGTAGCGCATGCCCGCGACGATGTTGTCGTAGAACGAATCGCGTGAGATCGAGACCGAGCTGTAATCCTTCCACTTGTCCGGATAGCCGACCTTCGGATTAAACGTCGACAGTTTGTGCAGCGCCTGTTTCTTCGTCTCCGGGCTCATCCACTCGAGCGAGCGAATCGTGTCGCCCATCGCCGCGAGAAGATTCTTCACCATCTCCTGCATGCGCGCCTTCGCCTGCGGCGGGAAGTAGCGATCGACGTAACGCTGGCCGAGCGCTTCGCCGATGAGTTGATCCTCGAATTCCACGCAGCGCTTCCAGCGCGGCTTCATCTCCTTCGCGCCGCGCAGGTACTGGCCGTAGAACGTGAAATCCGTTTCGGCGAATTTATCGGAGAGATACTGCGCGCTCGCGTTCAACACGTTCCACTTGAGATACGTGCGCCACGCGCTGAGCGGCGTCTTTACGAGCTCGCGCTCGACCGCGCCCATGAATTCGGGTTGATCGACGTTCAGTTCCTGCTGCGGAATGCCGGCGTCGTCGAGATAACGCGTCCAGTCGAAATGCGGCGTCATCTTCTGCAGCGTCTCGACGCGATGCATGTGATCCGTGGCGTTGGGATCGCGGAGGGAGACATTGCCGAGGTGCGCGTTGGCGAGACGTGTTTCCATCGCGAAGACAACGTCGGACGCGTTCTTCGCGTTTGCCTTCGAGTAGCCCGCGAGCTCGAACATCTTCGCGACGTGCTCGCGATACTTCTTGCGCGCTTCCACGAAACGCGGCGCATCCTCGAGGTAGTAATCGCGATCGGGGAGACCCAGCCCCGCGGCGTACACGCGCGCGATCACCTGCGACGGATTGTGATTATCGGGCGACGATGTGACGCCGAACGGTGCATTGATCTGCAACTGATGGAGTGCCATTAGTTGGGACTGCAACTGTTCCCGAGTGGAGATGCGATCGATCGACGCGAGCAGCGGCTCAATCGGCTTCATGCCCAGCGCGTTGACGCGCGCCGTGTCCATGCACGAGCCGTAGAAATCGGCGATCTGCTGATCGACCGAGCCCTTTGCGTATCCGCTGCCCTTCGAGATCTCGTCGACGAGCGTCTTGAGTTGTTCCTTGTTTCGCTCGCCCGCCTGCCAGCGACGACTCCAGCGCTGCATCGACGCCGGAATCGGATTCGCCGCGCGCCACGCGCCGTTCGCGTAGTCGTAGAAATTCGTGCAGGCATCGACCTTCTTGTCGATGTCCTCGACGAACACTCCGCGCTGTGGGGCGTCCTGCGCGAAGAGCGAAACGGTGGCGAGCAGTGTGACGACGACTCGTGCGATGCGCATATGCGCGGGAGTATCGCGCCGATTGACAAGGAGTGGGTTACGAAAACGAAACGGGAGAGTGGACGGCGCGCGTCGAACGGTGATGTTTCGCGATCGACTTCAACACGCGACTGGCAACAAGGATGCTGATCATCGCGATGGTGTTGGCAGGAATCGCTGTGC
>JBQCJC010000556.1:0-14623 GCA_051953135.1 Thermoanaerobaculia bacterium
CAGGTCCCTCGCTATGCTCGGGATGACATCGAAGCCCCTGAAAGCACTAACGGACCCTTTCGGGTCCGTTTGTGGTACATCGGGCTGGACTGCTGCGGCCAGTTGGTAGGGTTCAAGGAAGCTAAGTGAGTAATCGTCCAAAATCGGTCCAATAGTCTAGGAGGGAGCCCGCAGCAGCCACTTGGCGCAGGCAAGTCAGATGGGACCCGCGCAAGTGCGGTTTCGCAATGGTCGTTGTCGAAACCTGTTTCATCGTGCGCTCTCTTACTGCATTCGGCAGGCCAACTTTGCTTTGACCCACCCAATAACCGTTGCTTCTGCACCCCTCCAGCAGGCGCAAGCGTAGAAGTTCCAGCAATCAAGAGAGATACAAGCATCGCCTTGTGAAAAATGGCGCATGCGTGCGAACGCGATTTCCGTCGGAAAGTTTTGCCTAAGCTGGCTCTCCGGTTGCAATTCTGACCACGCGCCATGAAGAAACTCCTGCCTGCTACCGCCGTCCTGCTCGCCATCACGTTTCCCGCCACCGCCCAGAACTGGTCCCTCGGCGTCGGATCCGGACCCTTCTTCTTCGGCGATTTCGAAGAACGCCGCATCCGCGTCGGTACTCCGGAAGGCGGCGCCGATCCCGTAACGCTCACGCTCTCCGCCGCCACGCGCGCGGGCGCGCTCGTCGACATCGAACATGGATTCGCCGATCGCTGGGCCGTGCGACTCGAAGGCTCGTTCACGCACTCGAAGCTTTCGATTCGTGATGAAAGCGATGACGACGGCGTGCACATCGACTCAGGCGATCTCGACGTCACGACACTCGCGCTGCCGCTCGTCTTTCGCATCAATCCCAACGGTGCGTTCCGCCTTCATCTTCACGGCGGACCGGCGATGGCGATGTATCGCGTGAAATCCGAGGCGACCGCAACGCAGCCGAGCGAATCCGAAACGACGAACGAGTGGGGCGTGCTTTACGGCGGTGGCGTCGCGTGGTGGATCAGCGACCAATTCGCGATCGAAGCAAACGCATCCGACATCACGACGAGCTCTCCGTTCGAAGATGACGAAGACACGCCGGGGGTGACGACGAAGCGTCCGCACAACGTTCACACGACGTTAGGGATTCGCTGGAAGTTCTAACAGCGAATTCAGATCGCAGAGAAACTGCTCGAGCGGAATTCGATATCCATCCGCGAGCTCCTGCAATGTCTCACCGCTGGAGCGTTCGCACGTGTTGCAACCGCCGACGTGATACGCGGCAAAAACCCATCGCGCTTTCGGATGCATTGCGAGCGCATCAGCAACGACGGTCTGCGGATCGAACATGCGAAGCGTCATTCTAGAATGCGCGCGATGAAGGTGCGACTGCTCTTCTTCGCCGTGCTGCGCGACATCGCCGGTACCGACGAGCGCGAGCTCACGCTGCGCGAAGGCACGACCGCGCGCGATGTGTGGTTCTCACTGCGCAACGAATTCACGAAACTCGCGGATTACATCGAGCCGCCGATGACCGCGATCAATGAAGAGTACGCGGAGGCGGATCAGACTCTGCACGACGGCGACGAGCTGGCGTTCATTCCGCCAGTCGCAGGAGGGTAGAAGTTGAAAATGAAAAATTGAAAATTGAAAAAGGTCCTCGCGGGCGGTTTTTTCAATTTTCAATTTTTCAATTTTCAATTCACATGTACCTCACTGATGAACCCATCGATCCTCACGCGCTCGTGCAGAAGGTGATGCGCAACTCCGACGGCGCGTACGTGCTGTTCGAAGGCGTGGTGCGCGATCATCACCACGGCAAAGCGGTCGAGTCGATCTTCTACGACGCGTACCGGCCGATGGCCGAGCGCGAGATGGAGAAGATCGTGCGCGATGTGGAAGCGAAGTTTCCGGAGACCGCGCTCGCGGTCGTGCATCGGCTCGGACAACTCGTCGTTGGTGATTCGTCGATCGCGATCGTGGCCGCGTCTGCGCATCGTGCCGAGGCGTTTGACGCTTGCAGGATGATGATCGATCGCATCAAAGAAACGGTTCCGATCTGGAAGAAAGAACGCGGCCCTGATGGCGAAGAATGGGTTGGCTGGCAGGGGCAGTGTTGAATGAGTGACGAAGTCATCGCCGTCCCTGCCGCGAGCGTGATCGTGTTGCGCGATGCACCGCTCGAGTTGTTGATGATGCGCCGTCATGCGCAAAGCTCCTTCATGCCCGACGCGTGGGTGTTTCCCGGCGGCGTTGCGGAGCAGATCGACAACGAGCTCGCGAATGGCGAGTTCCTCACCGCGATGCGCTACACCGGCGTGCGCGAAACGTTCGAGGAAACAGGCGTGTGGCTCGGCGAGCCGCTCGAAGATGCGGAGCACAAACGCAAACGATTGCTCGCGGGCAGTCTCACGCTGCGTCCTCTCGTGAGCGAAGCTCCGGTCGATCTGGACTCGCTCGTGTGGACGTCGCGCTGGATCACGCCCGTCGGCGTGCCGAAGCGATTCGACACGTATTTTTTTCTCGCGCGGGTTTCGCGCGATGTGGTCGCGAGCGCCGCGAATGACGAGGCGGTCGACGTCACGTGGATCAGTCCTCAAGACGCGCTCGCGAAGAGCAAAGCGGGCGAGATGAAGATGGTGTTTCCGACGCTGCGCAATCTCGAAGCGTTGCTCGGATTCGATGACGCCGCATCATTGCTCGACTCGCGTCGCGGCATCACGATCGAGGCGATTCAGCCGATTCTCGTGAACGGCAAGCCGACGCTGCCATGAACATTCGCTCGATCACCGCACCGAATCCGGGCGCGTTCACACTCGACGGCACTCGCACGTATCTCCTCGGCACAACAGCGGTGATCGATCCCGGCCCCGCGATCGATTCACACATCGATGCGATTCACGCCGCGATGCCGCATCTGCAAATGATTCTCATCACGCACCGACACGGCGATCACGCGCCCGCGGCGATTCCACTGCGCGAGCGCACCGGCGCAAACATCCTCGCTCCGTACGGCGTGCTCGACGACGTCGATACGCGACTCGCCGGCGGGGAGCGCATTGCGATCGAAGACACGCAACTCGAGGTGATCGCGACACCGGGTCACACGAGCGAGCACGTTTGCTTTCTCACGAACGACGGCGATCTCTTCACCGGCGATACGGTCCTCGGCTACGGCACCACCGCGATCTTTCCGCCCGACGGCAACATGGCCGATTACCTGCGCTCGCTGCACGTGCTGCGCGCGAAGAATCCAAAACGCATTCGTCCCGCGCATGGTCCCGATCGCGACGACGCAATCGGGTTGCTCGACGCGTCCAGCGCGCATCGACTGGAGCGCGAACGTCAGGTGCTCGAGGCGATCGAGCACGGCGCGAAGACGCTGAGCGAATTACGCACGCGCATCTACCCCGAGCTCGATGAGCGATTGCATCGCGCCGCGGAGATTCAGATGCAGGCGCACGTGATCAAGCTGGTCGACGAAGGTCGCGTCAGCGCGGAATCACGCTTCGAATAAACCCTTTGTTCACGTACCACGTCTCTTCCTCATCATCGAGGCGCAGAAACAACTCCTCTTCATCGTTGAGCAGATCCGAGATGCGCGCGTGCTCGGGCGGGCGATCGATCGGCACCGTTCCTTCGAGTCGCGAGCCATCCGACAACTCCACGATCGTCAGCCGCGTGATCACGGTCGCATCGAGATCCGCCATCTCCAGCAGCTTCTCGCAGCGCAGCCACAACACCTGATCGCGATTGACCATCTTCGGCGCGCCGGCAACGAGCATCGGAAAGAATCGTCTGCGACCGTTCAGATAATCGGCGAGCGTTTCAGGGCCATCGCGGCGATCCGAGTACGGCGCGAGAAAGAGGAAGTGTTCTTCAGGCTCGAGACCGGCGAGAGCCACGGTCACGCCGACCTCGATCATCGGAACCTGGTATGGCATTGGCGAATGATAAACGCCGCCGCACCACATAGAATGCGCGCGCTATGCGACACAAAGATTTCATCGAGATTCACGACTGGAGCGCGGACGAAGTCATGGCCATCTTCGAGCTCGCCCGCGACATCAAGGCGAAGCCGAAAACGTTCCGCGACACGCTCGAGGGCCAGACGCTGGCGATGATCTTCGAGAAATCTTCGACGCGCACGCGCGTGTCGTTCGAAGTCGGCATGTACCAGCTCGGCGGGCAGGCGCTGTTCCTCTCGTCGCGCGACATTCAGCTCGGCCGCGGCGAGCCGATCGCTGACACCGCGCAGGTTCTCTCGCGTTACGTCGACGGCATCATGGCGCGCACGTTCGCGCATTCGACCGTCACCGATCTCGCGAAGTACGGCAGCGTTCCGGTGATCAACGGCCTCACCGATCTCTCGCACCCGTGTCAGGTGCTGACCGATTACTTCACCGCGTGGGAAAAATTCGGCGGTGAATTGAAAGGCCGCAAGATTGCGTACGTCGGCGACGGCAACAACATGGCGCACTCGCTGATGTTCGGCGCACCGAAAGTGGGCATGGACATCGCGATCGCATGTCCTGCGGGCTACATGCCGGATCCGACGGTCGTCGCACTGGCCGGCGCGGATGCGCAAGCCGCGGGCACGAAGATGCTGATCACGTCATCGATCGAAGAAGCGGTGAAGGACGCGGACATCGTCGAGACGGACGTGTGGGCATCGATGGGACAGGAAGCCGAAGCGGAGCAGCGCAAGAAAGACTTCGCCGGCTGGATCGTCGATCAGCAACTCATGTCGCGCGCGAAGAAGGACGCGATCTTCCTGCACTGCCTTCCCGCGCATCGCGGTGAGGAAGTTGCGGCGGAAGTGATTGACGGACCGCAGTCCGTGATCTTCGACGAGGCCGAGAATCGCCTGCACATTCAGAAGGCGATCATGGTCACGCTCATGAAAAAGTAATGACCGACAACCTCACTCGTCACAAGCGCGGTCTGATCGTCGTCATTTTTTTGGCGGTGATCTTCTTCGCGCTGCTTGCCGCGATCGTGTTGAACAGCGGGAAGCACGGCGATGCGCCGGAGAACGTGACGAAGTCGGAGGAGTTGACGGTGCTGCCGGTGCGAATTCGGATTCGCACCGAACCGCATGCACGCGCGCCGGTCGTCGCGACGGCGACGAGCGGCGAGCACGTGACGTTGCTCGAAGATCGCGGCGCGTGGGTGCGCGTGCAAACCGCGGATGGGTTGTCCGGCTGGGCCGAGCGCGCGAATCTCGAGCGCACGATCGAAGGACAGCGACGCAAATTGCGATACGACGCGATTCGCCGTCTGCCGCCGCTGCAGGGCGAAGCAAGTGAGCGCGCGCAGTTGTACGCGGGCCCGGGGATTTTCTATCCGCTCGTCGGCGAGTTGCCGGAAGGCACGAACGTCACGGTGTACACGCGCGATCACGAGTTCTACGCGATCGAGCACAACAAGCAAATCGCCTATGCGAGTGTCGATGCGATCGACGTCAGCGCATCCGGCACGCAGCTCGATGTGAAGACGTCGTCCGCGGAGCCGCCACCATCCGCGACCGATACCGCAACCACCGCGACGCCGGAAGTCGCGCAAACCGAAACGAGCGTTCCGGAGCCAACTCCTGAACCGATCCCCACGCCTGCACCTGTGGAACGCACGACAGGTGTCTATACGTCTGTCCCTCCGGGAGGAACGCAGCCCCGCGAGATCGATCGCGCCGTGCCGCGCTATCCCGCGTCCGCACGACGTGCCGGTGTCGCGGGACCCGTGGTCGTTCGCGGCATCGTCCGCCGCGACGGCACAATCGATAACGTCGAGATCATCAAAGACCTCCCCTACGGACTCGGCGAAGAAGCACGCCGCGCCGTGAGCCGCTGGCGCTTCCGCCCCGCGACGGTGAACGGCGAGCCGATTGACGTCTATTACACGGTGACGGTGAATTTCAGATTGCAGTGATGCCCTGTCACCCCGAGCGTGAGCGAGGGGCTGGGGCTCGGGGGACGGCACGAGGCTCGTGTTGCCCTGTCACCCCGAGCGGGAGCGAGGGGTCTGGAGCTCGGGTGGCGGCACGAGGCTCGTGTTTCACCCCACCCAACCCACCCAGGTCCCTCGCTACGCTCGGGATGACAGGCAGAGCGTCGCGTGTTTTCTCTCATCTCATGTCCCGGTTCTCCTTCCCTGACGCACCCGGCGATCTCATCGGCGCACACATCTCGACGAAGGGCGGGTTGCACACCGTCTTCGAGCGCGCGTCGGTGATTGATGCGTCCGCGATCGCGCTGTTCGCGAAGAACTCGAATCAGTGGAAGGGCAAGGTGATGACGGACGAGGACTGTGCGACATTCGCGTCGCTGCGAACCGTGCAGCCGCTGCTCACGCACGCGTCGTATCTCATCAATCTCGCCACGACGAATAAAGAGTTTCACCGGAAGTCGATCGATGCGCTGGCGGACGAGCTCGATCGCGCGGAGCGACTCGGCATCCACGCCGTCGTCCTTCATCCGGGCGCCCACCTCGGCGCAGGTCCGAACAAAGCCATCGATCAGATCGCGCGTTCCTTCGATCGCATTCACCGGAAGCTGAAGAACCATCGCGTCGTGACGCTGCTCGAGACCGCGGCAGGACAAGGCACGTGCGTCGGCTGCACGTTCGAAGAGTTAGGCCGCATGATCCAGCTCGTCGACGATGCTTCGCGCGTCGGCATCTGCTTCGATACGTGTCACGTGTTCGCCGCGGGCTACGATCTGCGCACACGCGAAGGCTACGAGAGCGCGATCGCGGAGATCGAAGAACACGTCGGCATCGAGAACGTCGGCGCGTTCCATCTCAACGATTCGAAGAAGCCGTGCGGCTCGCGTGTCGATCGTCACGAGCACATCGGCAAAGGCGAGCTCGGACTCGAGCCGTTTCGCGTTCTGCTCAACGATCCGCGCTTCACGCGCATCCCGAAAGTGCTGGAGACGCCGAAGCCGATCGAGCACGAATCGGACCGCGAGAATCTGCGCGTATTGCGCTCGCTCATCGAAACGCGCGACGCGCTTGTCGCCTGACGTTTTGCGTGAGACGTTTCGTGACACACGCGAGTGTGGCGGCGCCCATTGCCCGTTGCGTGCGCTTCGTCTAGAGTGCGCGACGCTATGGCAGACCGCATCTCGCACCCTACTTCCGGCACGCGCATCGGCTACGAAAACGGCAGGATCGTCGTTCCCGATGATCCGATCATTCCGTACATCGAAGGCGATGGAACCGGTCCGGACATCTGGCGCGCCACCGCGCTCGTGATCGAAGGCGTCGTCGCGAAGGTGTACGGCGGCAAGCGCAAGATTCACTGGCACGAAGTGTTCGCCGGCGAGAAGGCGTTCGAGAAGTTCGGCGATTACCTGCCGCAGGAAACGCTCGATCATCTCGCGCACTACCGCGTGTCGATCAAAGGACCGCTCTCGACTCCGGTCGGCGGCGGCATTCGCTCGCTGAATGTGACGCTGCGTCAGGTCCTCGATCTCTACGCGTGCGTGCGTCCGGTGCGCTACTTCGACGGCGTGCCTTCGCCGGTGAAAGAGCCGCAGAAGGTCGACATGGTGATCTTCCGCGAGAACACCGAAGACGTGTACGCGGGCATCGAATGGCCCGCCGCGTCGGAGATGTCGAACAAAGTGATCGAGTTCCTGAACTCGATGGAGCGCCGCACCACCGCGAAGATTCGCGAAAACTCGGCGATCGGCATCAAGCCGATGTCGGATTTCGGCTCGCGCCGTCTCGTGAAGAAAGCGATCGAGTATGCGATCGCGACGAAGCGTGAGAGCGTCACGCTCGTGCACAAAGGCAACATCATGAAGTTCACCGAAGGCGCGTTCAAAGACTGGGGCTACGCGATCGCGCGCGAAGAGTTCGGTGACGTGACGATTCCGGAGTCGGAAGTCGGAGCGAACGGCGCCGGCGGCCGCATCGTGATCAAGGATCGCATCGCGGACTCGATGTTCCAGCAGGTCCTGCTGCGACCGGCCGAGTACTCGGTCATCGCAACGACGAATCTCAACGGTGACTATCTCTCCGATGCTCTCGCCGCGCAGGTCGGCGGTCTCGGCATCGCGCCGGGCTCGAACGAATCGGATGAAGTCGCAATCTTCGAAGCGACGCACGGCACCGCGCCGAAGTACGCGAATCAGGATGTAATCAATCCGGGCTCGCTGATCCTCAGCGGCGTGATGATGCTGCGTCACCTCGGCTGGAATGAAGCCGCCGACGCAATCGAGAACGGCATCGCCAAAACGATCCAGCAGAAGCGCGTGACGTACGATCTCGAGCGGATGATGGAAGGCGCGACGAAAGTGAAGACGAGCGAGTTCGGCAAAGCGATCGTCGAAAACGCATAGCTCGCCGGCACAACACGTAACGAATCAAGCGGCGGGCTTCGGCCCGCCGTTTTCGTTTATGCCGCGACGCTGCGGAACTCGAGGAACCACGGTTCGCGGCGGCCGAACTTTGTCGTGAGCGCGGTGCCGACGCCGAAGATGCTCGCGAGGCCCCACACGATCGTGCCGACGACCGGGATCAGTCGCACGGCGCCGAGAATCAGCACGCCGATCACGACCATCGCGAGATCGCCGCGCAGCCACTTGCGCGATTCGAGCTGCGTGCGATTGCGCGAGCCCGCAATGATGGATCCGAGTGCGTGGAACATGGCGATCATGCCGTAGATCTTCGTCAACACCGCGAACACGCCTAACGCGGCGAGTAGCGGAATGCCGATGACGTATGGCACGAGATAGCTGAACGCGATCGCGGTGAGCACGAAGCTCGTGATTGCGACGAGCCCGACGACGAAGCAATGCAGCGCGCTGCTTCGCACTTCGATCGACGAATAGCGAATCTCGCGGCCGCTCATCAGCGTCACGACGATCGCGGCGATGAGCCACACGAGCAGCAGCGACGCGACGATTGCGTTCTTCGTCATCGCACCCGCTGCGCCTTCGAGCGACGCGAGCGGAAAGATGCGGCCGCCCACACGGCCATCGGCGTCGCGAATGGTGCTCGCGGCATGAATGAGATTTCCGTCGACACGTCCCGCGCCGACGAACACGACGCTGCCGCCGATGACGAGCAGATCGCCGCCGATCACATTCGCAACCGTCAGCTTGCCGCCGTACGCCTGCACCGTTCCGGGCGTCGGCGTGTCGATCACCGCGTCGTGATTGAACACGTACACGTCCGCCGCCGGTTTGCGCTCCGCACCCGTCGCGCGATTCGGAACGAGCACGAGAATCAACACCGCGATCGCGGCGAGTGTCATCGCGGGAACGACGAGTCGTCTAAACATCGTTCGAGACGACTCCTTTCGGTGAGCGGCGCAGCAGCAGGAACAACACGGTGTTGATCAGCACGAAGGAAACCGCGATCGCGACGTGCCACACCACCGGAGCGTTGTGCAGCGCACCACCGGCAAGCTGCGAAAGGTTGACCATGAGATCGAGCGACGGAACCGCGGAGACGAGCGCTTTCGCGATGCCCCGCAGCGGCGATGTTCCTGCCGCGATGAAGAGAACCGACGCGAGCACGATGACGGCGAGCAATCCCGCTGCGACGAGCGGCCACGTACGCTGCGACGCACCTTCCCAGTTCGCGAGCGGCAGCGCATTCACATCGATCGGCCTGTGCTGAATCGGCAGATCGATATCCAACTCCTCAAACATCGCGCGGCACGTGGCGCACGTCTCGAGGTGCGCCGCGTACGTCTCCGGATCCTGCAGGTAGTCGTCGCAGTTCATATCGGTTCCACGAAAGACCCGAGTGCGTCCTTCAGCAAGTTCCGCGCTCGGAAGAGTTTGTTCTTGACCGTGCCGAGGGGAAGCTTCTTCATCGAAGCGATCTCCTCGTACGACAGCTCCGCGAAGTGGCGAAGCTGAATCAGCTCGCGGTAATCGCTCGGCAACTTCTCGACCGCCTTGTCGATGGCCGCGCTGAGCTGTTTGTTTTTCATCGCGCGGTACGGCGAGACTCCGTCGTCCGCGAACTCTCTCTCTTTGCCGGCCGGCTCATCATCCGAGCTCTGCCGCGCCAGCGGAACTTCGCTGATCGATTTCTTGCGCAGAGCATCGATGGCGCTGTTCTGCGCGATCCGGAAGAGCCAGGTCGAGAACTGGTACTTCGGATCGTATCGATCGAGAGCGAGGTAGACCTTCACGAAAATTTCCTGCGCGAGATCGTGAGCCTCTTCGTAGCGATGGGTGATCCGATACACGTAGTTGATGACACGCTTCTCGTAGCGCGCCACCAGCGTGGTGAACAAATCTCTGTCGCCGCCGAGGATCCGCTCCACCAGGGTGCGGTCGTCGAGCTGGTCACGTTCTGCCATTCGTTGTACGGGCGGGCTCCATCAAGGTTGCCCGTGGATGATACCCTGCCGCTCGGATGATCGAAATCCGCGATCTGACAAAGAGATACGGCGACTTCACCGCGGTGGACCGTCTCTCCCTCACCGCCGTCCCCGGTCAGATCTTCGGTTTCCTCGGGCCCAACGGCGCCGGCAAGACCACCACCATTCGCATCATCGCCGGTCTTTCGCTGCCAACGAGCGGAACCGTTCTCGTGAACGCCATCGACGTAATCGCAGATCCAGTTCGCGCGAAAGCAGCGATGGGTTACGTGCCGGATCGTCCGTATCTCTACGAAAAACTCACCGGTCGTGAGTTGCTGCACTTCGTCGCCGATCTCTACCGTCGCGACTGGAATGAGTGCGAGCCACGCGCCGTCGCGATGCTCCAAACCTTCGGCCTCGGCGACTGGATCGACGCGCGAATCGAAAATCTGTCGCACGGCATGAAGCAGAAGCTCGTGATCGTCTCCGCGCTTGTGCACGATCCGGCGGTGCTCGTGATTGATGAACCGATGGTTGGTCTCGATGCGCTCGCACAGCGCCAGGTGAAACAACTCTTTCGAAGACTAGCCGACGAAGGCAAAACGATTCTGCTGACGACGCACACGCTCTCCGTTGCCGAAGCGGTGTGCGATCAAATCTCGATCATCAATCGCGGCCGCATCGTCGCGAGCGGTACGACCGCGGAACTGAAGAAGGACAGCGCGCTCGAGGATGTGTTCCTGGAGCTGACGTATGACGAAGGAGCGGCTTGAAATCGTTCGTGCCCGATATCGCGAGCACGCGTTGCAGCGCGGGATGAATCCGCGCGACGTCGATCTGCTGCTCAGCGATTTGTTAGGCCGTTCCCCCGCATGGATGTTCGCGCACGGCGATGAGCTCGTCGATCCCGCGCCGCTGCTGCCGTTGCTCGCGCGTCGTTACGCGGGCGAGCCGCTGCAGTACATTCGCGGCGTTACCGAGTTCTATTCGCGATCCTTTCTCGTCGACGATCGCGTGCTCATTCCGCGACCTGAAACGGAGTTGCTCGTCGAAGCCGCGCTGCAACGCGCGCCGCGCGATGGACGCGTGATCGACATCGGCAGCGGCAGCGGTTGCATCGCGATCACGATCGAGCGCGAGCGTCCCGACTTGTTCGTGATGAGTGTCGATCGTTCGACTGCAGCGCTCGCGGTGGCGGCGAAGAATCGTCGCGCACTCGAAGCGCGCGTGCGATTCGCGGCATCGGATCTGTTGTCGAGCGTGCGCGGCTCGTTCGATGTCATCGTGTCGAATCCGCCGTATGTGCCTTATGGCGAATATGAGCATTTAGACATAGAAGTACGTATTCATGAACCGATGATGGCGTTGACGCCCGGGCCGCGCGGGACGGAGATCATCGAGCGATTACTCGACGAAGCGCACGCGCTGCTTGCGCCGCATGGACACGTGTTGCTCGAGGTTGGATACGGGCAGGAAGAAGCGATTCGCGAGATCGCCACGGATAAGCGCTATCACGTCGATGCGTTTCTCCCCGACCTCGCGGGCATTCCGCGCGTCGTCGTATTATCCGCGCATGCCGAGTAACGACGAGTGCCTCTTCTGCCGCATCGCCGCGGGCGAGATTCCGGCGAAGAAAGTGTACGAAGACGCGGATGTCATCGCGTTCCACGACATCAACCCGCAGGCACCAACACACGTGCTGGTGATCCCGCGCAAACACATCGCAATGCTGAACGATTTGTCGGAGGCGGATGCCTCAACGATCGGCACTACGATCGTGCGCGCATCCTCGATCGCGCGCGACCTGCAACTGCACGATGACGGCTATCGCCTCGTGGTGAACAACGGCGAAGGCGCAGGACAAACGGTGTTTCACATCCACGTGCACGTGTTAGGCGGACGCGGGTTCGGATGGCCGCCGGGGTGATTTTGGAGTGCGGTGGCGCAAGCCGCCGCTTTCTTGCGACCCGAAAGCGGCGACTGGCGTCGCCGCACTCCAAAAATTACGCCGGAGGCGGAACGCGGAATCTCGTCCCCTGAAACGTCATCCGACCGCTCTTCTTGCGCGCGCCTTTGCGTTGCGCGAGGAAATCTTCTTTCGCGTCTTTGAGCGTGCTCGGGACGTACGTCGCGCCGGAAGAGAGCGTGCGTCCGCGATCGCGCGAGAATGCGGATCCGCCGGCGACGATGCCGAGGTCGGGGAAGTTTGCGGAGAGGAGCTGCAGCATCGCGTAGCCCTGTTCGATGTGGTCGTTGTTCGTACACGACACGAACACCGCCTCGGGCTTCACTTCGGTGATGAACGCAACGAGCTCCTGCTCCGGAAGATCGGTGAAGTAATCGGCGGTGTAGCCCTCGCTGCGCAGCAGCTGCGTGAGCATCAGCGTGCCGAGGGAGAGACGCTCGCCGGCGACGGAGACGGCGACGATGTGCTTCGCGGGATCAGGCGTGCCTGCATTGCGATCACCGAAGCGCACGATCAATTCGCGAATCACGTCTTTGATGAAGTGATCGTGCGCCTGCGTGATGCGGCGACGATCGAGCTCTTCCTGCGCAAACGTCAGCGTCGGAATGAAGAGCTCCGTGAACATCTCTTCCATCGTCGACGATTCGGCGTAGCGATCCGCGATCGCGATGGCGCCTGTGCGATCGCGCAGCAGCAAGCGATTGTAGAAACTGAGATAGCCCTCGAGCGGATCTTCGCTGCCGAACATGATCGAGAAGATTCGCAGCGCGGGGATGAACTCGCCGCCGACGGTGAGGCACACCGTGATCGGCGTCGCGAGCAGTAATCCCACCGGTCCCCACAACCAGCCCCAGAAAATCGCGGCGAGTAGCAGTGCGATCGGTGAGACGCCGACTCGATGTCCGACGACGATCGGCTCGACGAAGCCGCCGATGAGTTGATCGGTGAAGACGAACAGGCCGAGGACGGCGATCGCGGTGTACCAGTTCGGAAAGATTGCGAACGCGAGAAACGTCGGCGCCGCGGCGCTGAGCACGGCGCCGATGTACGGCACGAAGCGCAGCAAGCCCGCGAGCACACCCCACAACGCGGCGTGCGGAACTCGCAACAGCCACAGGCCGAGGCCGATCATCAGCCCGAAGCCGATGTTGAGCAACGCGATGGTGAGGAGGTATCGCGAGATGCGCTGACCCGTTTCGCCGATCGCCTGTGTGGTGACTGTGAGATGCGCGCGACCCGCGAGTCGCAAGAGTTTGTCGCGCAGTTGTTCACGGTCACGCAGCAGGAAGAAGACGACCACGACGACGAGGAAGATCGCGGCGACCGATTCGACTGTCGGCGCAACTTCTTCGTAGCGATCGGCGATCGTTTTCTTTTCGGGGATGACGCGGACTTTCATCTCCGCGATCTCGTTCTTTTCTTCGCGAACGTCCGCGACACGCTGCAGCGTCTTCTCGATTTGATCGAGCGTTCCGCCGGCTTGTTTGCGCAAGAAGCTGAGCTTTTTGTCGATATTTTCGTTCGTGGCCGCGCTGGCGATCTGCACCGCGACGGCGCTGAATTGCTGATAGATCCACCAGCCGCCGATACCGATGGCCGCGGTCATCAATCCGAGCGAGAGCACGATCGCGCCGCTGCGACGAATGAATGTGCGCTCGAGCCGAACGACGATCGGTGTGAGCAGGAAGGCGAACAACACCGCGAGTGCGACCGGCACGACGACCGGTTTCGCGAGATGCAACACGGCGATGACGATGACCGTGCCGAAGAGAATGCGGCCATTCGACTGCCGCCGCTCCGCAACCGCGCGCTTGTCCGCAGCAGGCTCCGACGGCTGCGTGCGCGAAGGCACACGCCGCATCGAAAGCGTTCGATCGAACCGGTCAGTATCCTCGTCGTCGTAAATCGGCACGCGTGTCTGAGTCTACTACTGCGATGCTTGCCCGTCGCTTCGCTTAGTGCAACGTCTTACCTTCATATGCGGTACGCTGCCCTAAGACTGAAAGGACCGAACGATGAACATCCAAATGACTCGCAAAGACCTTACCTTAGCGTGCGCACTCGGCGTCGTCTGCGGTGCGACGCTCGCGTTGTCGCAGGCCTTTTTCACGCCGGGCAAAGGAATTCTCATCACGTACGCTGCCGTCATCGCGATCATCGGAATGACGCTTCGCGGCAGGTCCGCCACATTCATCGCGCAGGCAGGCGTTGCGTTCTTGTCGCTCGCCATCGCCGCGATTCTGCATTACGCAGTCGTCGCGATTGGTGCTCCCGCAGTGTCGCTCGCCAGCCATGTAGGGCGATTAGGGTTCGTATTCGCGATTTGCGCGATGATCAGCCTTCCGGTCGCGCGCATCGCAGAA
>JBQCJC010000557.1:0-7451 GCA_051953135.1 Thermoanaerobaculia bacterium
GGACTGCGCGCGGGCGGACTGCGCGACGACGCGATCATCGAACGTCCTGACGAAGCGGAAGCGATCGCGCTGGCGACCACCGAGGCCATGCCGGGAGATTTGATTGTGTACATCGCGGACAAACCCGACATCGCCGCCGAGTACGTCGAAGAATTGCGCAAAGTCGCGCGTCCAACCGCAGGTGTGCATTGACCGAGCGACGCAAGAACGCGATTGCCGAAAAGGCGGAGCGTGAGATCGGCAAGCTCCTGCTCATCGGCGGCAACGAAGACAAGGATGAAGACAGCATGATCATCCTGCCGCATTTCGTCGCGATGTGCGGCGGCAAGAACGCGCGCATTCTCGTGTGCGGCACACCATCGAAAGAAGTCGAAGAGAAGGAGCGCACGTACCGCGAGCTGTTCGAAACGATTGGTGTGGCCGAAGTCATGGAGCCCGACATCACGCAGCGGCGGGATGGTGAGAACGCGACGCTCGTCGAGATGGTGAAACGCGCCACCGGCGTGTTCTTCACCGGCGGCGATCAGTTGCGCCTAACGGCGATCGTGGCCGGCACGCCGTTTGGCAACGAAGTGCAGCACCGCGTGTTCAACGAAGGACTCATTGCCGGAGGCACGAGCGCCGGTGCTGCGGCGATGAGCTCGACGATGTTCATCAGCGGCAGTTCGAAAGGGACCGTGCGTCGCAGCGACGTCGGCCTCGCGCCCGGTCTCGGCTACTGGCGCGACACGATCGTCGATACGCATTTCGCGCAACGCGGCCGCGTCAGTCGCATGCTCGTCGTCTTCGCCCACAACCCGCAAATCCTCGGCATCGGCATCGATGAAGACACCGCGATCGAAGTGCAACCCGGCGAGTCATTCAAAGTGATCGGCAACGGCGCCGTCTTCGTCTTCGACGGCACCGTCACCCACACCAACGCCCCCGAAGCCGGCGACGACGACATCATCGCCATGACTGATTCGATGATGCACGTCCTCCCGAACGGCTACGGCTTCGACCTGCGCACGAAACGCCCGTTGCTTCCGGATGGGACGGAGATATCGGCGAAGGAGAGTTAGCGGGTTGCAACAGGCACAGCGGCTCGTGGCACGAGGCGCACCAGCCGGTCGCGATACTGCTCCTGATCTGCCTTCAGGTAATCGAACAGCGCATCGAGGTCGTTACCTGCGTCCTGCATCATCTCGCGACGAAGCTCTCGCGTTTCCGCAACGATGGGATCGTCTGTTTCATTTGCCATACGTTCTCTCTCTCTACATCAGTTCTTCCGGCGTCACGATCATCGGTGGTTCGAAACCCAGCTCGCGGCTGAGCCGACTGATCGCACGTTCCACGATGCCGTTTGCAATGTGCGTACAGTTCCACGTCAGCAGAAAATCCATTCCATTCACAACTGCGATTGCAATGTGCGCCGCGTCTGCGCCTGCCTTCGCCGGCAATGCGGACGTGCGAAGAATCGTCGCTGCCAGGCCACGCGCCTGATCATCAGCTTCAAGAACGGGAAGAGACTCGACGTAGCGCAATCGCTGCGCGGCCGCGCCTGGATCGCCGCGGCGAATTTCTTTGAGAACTTCTACCGACACGAACAACTCGAACGCAAAACGCCGACGTTCCCACCAGTCGCGAGTGATTTGTTGATGTGCTGTCGCTACGATGTCCCGGCTCGGTCGCGCTGCAAGGTAGCTAATCACGCTTGATTCGAGATAGACCCTCGGCTGTTGCACGTGCTTACCCTACCACCTTAGTCGCAGAGGTACGGATCGCAGGTCCGGCGCCCCTCCTTCCCTCCGCAGCGCTACAATTCCGTCCATGCCGCCAAAACCCGATGAGCTCCCTCTCACCACTGAAGCTCCCGTCGAAGCGGGCGAAGACAGGCTCGAGGATCTGCTCGCGCTTTGTCTCTCCGGCGGTGGTTATCGCGCGATGCTCATTCACCTCGGCACGATCTGGTATCTCAACGACGCCGGCTATCTGCCGAAACTCGATCGCGTGTCGAGCGTCTCCGGCGGGTCGATCACCGCCGGCGTGCTCGCGCTCAAGTGGAACCAACTCCAGTTCGATGACAAAGGCGTCGCGAAGAACTTCAAAGACATCATCGTCGCGCCGGTGCGCAAGTTCGCGGACACGACGATCGACGCCGGCAACATCATCAAAGGCGTGCTCACGCCCGGCACCACGATCAACGACCGCATCGTCGGCGCGTACAAGAAAGTCGTCTTCGGTGACGCGACGCTGCAGGACATCGTCGACAAGCCGCGCTTCGTCATCAACGCTACGAACGTGCAAACGGGATCGCTCTTCCGCTTCTCGAAGCCGTACATCGCCCACTACCGCATCGGCATGATGAAGAATCCGAAGACGCTGCTCGCCGCGGCCGTTGCCGCATCCTCCGCGTTTCCGCCTGTGCTCTCACCCGCGCGCATCGATTTCAAACACAGCGACTGGACCGATCTCGCGACCGGCGAATGCGCGCAGCCGCCGTTCACGACGAAGGTCGTCCTCACCGACGGCGGCGTGTACGACAACATGGGCATCGAGACGGCGTGGAAGCGCTGCAAGCGCGTGCTCGTCAGCGACGCCGGCGCGAAGTATCAGCCCGAGAAAAATCCGCCATCGGATTGGGCGCGTCACGCACTGCGCATCAACTCGACGATCGACAGCCAGGTGCGCGCGCTGCGCAAACGGCAGGTCGTCTCCGCGTTCAAAGATCCGAGCGATGGTCACACCGGCACGTACTGGGGCATGTGGACGAAGCCGTCGGAGTACCCGACATCGTCATTGAAGCTGGACGATGCCGCGTGCCTCGAGCTCGCGAAAACGCCGACGCGTCTCGCGAAGCTCCCCGCAAATACACAGGAAGCGATCATCAACTTCGGCTACGGAATGGCGGAACGCGCGGTGCGCAGCTTCTACGACAAGGAGGCGCTCGCGCCGAAGAAGTTTCCGTACTAGCGATTCGCTTGCGCCGCGAGCACGTGCAGTTTGTGCTCGCGGTCGACGACCGTGACGGTGCCGACGCCTTCGACGCGGACTTCGCCGCTCGCGCCGTTCCACACGATTGCCGTGTCTTCATCGATGCCGACGCCGACGAGCTGTTCCGATCGCGCGGCATTCACGAGTCGCGGCAAACGCTGCCGTTCCGCGAAGTGCTGGTCAATGATCACGTTCTGCACGAGCCCGAGTCCCTCGTAGATCCCGACGCTACCATCGTCATGTCCGGCAATCATCGCGTGCGATGCCGCCGACGCACCCGCGCTCGTCCCCGCGTACACCGCGCCGTTGCGCACCGCATCGCGAATCGGCTCGACGAGCTCGGCCGCGCGCAGATGCGCCATGAGTTTCAACTGATCGCCGCCGGTGACGAAGATGCCCGTCGCGTTGCGAATCGCATCACGATCTTCGTTCGTCACATCGCCGCGCTCGGCATGCACGGCGAAGACATTGGCCGCGCCGAGCCGGCAAAAGATGCGAGCGTAGGACTCGACGCGCGCTTCCGGTGTTTCGGACGCCGAAGGAATGATCACGATGCGCGCGTCTGCACCTCCCGCGTGACGGATGAAGCTGCCGAGGATCGAGGTGCGCGTGGCGAGCTTCGACTCGTTACCGCCGATCGCCATCACCAATCCTTCGGCTGGCAGTTCCTTCTCGAATGGACCGTTCTTCATTCTGGACGTCGTCTAAAACGCATGGACCGCGCTTTGCCTTCCACAGCATCGCATGCTTCGCGTGTTGCTCATCGCCGGATCGCAGCGCCGGCAGTACAACTGCCCCGGCGTCGACGGAAAAGCGCGCACGTTTCTGAAGCGCATGGCGCGCCGCCTCGAAACCAAATTCGACATCGATCAGGTCGATCTCGCGAACGTCTACGCAAACGCGCGCATCCAGCCGTGCAACGCATGCGTCTCGACGTCGATGGCGTTGTGCGTATGGCCGTGCAACTGCTACGAGAAGAACAACAAAGACGAGCCCGATCTGATGTGGAACCTCGACCTCTACGCGCGACTCGATCGCGCCGACGCGTGGGCAATCATCGGTCCGGTGAACTGGTACGCGCCATCGTCGAATCTCAAGCTGATGTTCGACCGGCTCGTCTGCGCGAACGGCGGCAATCCGCGCGAAGAACTGATCGAGCACAAGAATCCGGAGCTCGCGATCGCGCTCGAACATTCGGACGAATGGCAGACGCTGAGCGTCAATCATCTCGAAGGACGCACGGCCGCGTTCTACTGCTATGGCGATGGCGGCGGCGATGAGCTCGATCACGATGGCCGTCCGAAGAAGCTGCAACACAAGCAATGGTTCGATCCGCGCGAAGAGCCGTTCGCGCGCGGCCGCGATGCGTATGCGCCGCTCGTGTGGCAGTGCCGCTACAGCGGCATCGAAGTGCCGGACGCGCTGTGGCACTACTCCGAGTTCGGCAATCACAAACCGTACAGCGACAACCAGGCGGAGCACATCGATGATGCGACGTACTTCGAGTTCGACGCCTGGACCGATCGCTTCGCGCATCACGTCGAGACCAAAGGAGCCGTCCCGCCGGGACGCTGGCGCGCGTTCGGATACGAACCGCCGAAACATCGCATCGATGATCTGAAACTCGCGTGGCGCGATCGCAAAATGCGATTCGGACATCCGCCTCCAGGATCGTCCGTCGAAGCGCAGCAGGATGAGAATCTCAACGACGATGTGACGTTGCGTCCGAAGGCGGGAACGTAAGCGCGGACTTAAACTCGTTCGACATGAGCAAGCCTGACATCGCCGGCATCGCGCCGTTCTTCATCGTCAGAAACGTTCCCGCCGCGCTGGCGTTCTATCGCGATCGCCTCGGCTTCGACATCACGTTCCAGGGTCCCGAGCCGGACGACATCTTCTTCGACATCGTGCAGCGCGATGCCGCGATGATCCTGCTCAAAGACGTTGGAGTCGAACCATTGCCGAATCACAAACGTGATGTGCAGAAAGGCTGGGCGCGATGGGACGCGTACCTCGCGGTGCCGGATCCGGATGCACTGGCGACAGAGTTCGCGTCACGCAACGTCGAGTTTGTTCAGCCATTGAAAGACGACGATGACGGCCTGCGTGGATTCGCGCTCGAAGACGCCGACGGATACGTTTTGTTCTTCGGGCGGCCGCGCGCGTGATTCGTTCCCGGTGACGCCTCCGCAACACCTCGCACCACGCAGCGCATCGCTCGTCCCAATCCATCGGACGTTCGCACTCGTGGCCGCTACAATCGCGCGCCATGCGTAAACTCCTCGCCACTGTGATGCTCGTCGCGCTGGCCGCGACTGCGACCGCGCAGGAAAAGAAGTCCGCCGCGCCGCAAAAGCCATTCGACAAAAAACAGTTCACGATCCCGTACGAAAAGTTCGTGCTCGACAACGGACTGACCGTCATCGTGCACGAAGATCACAACGTGCCGATCGTCGCGGTGAACCTCTGGTACCACGTCGGCTCGCGTAACGAGAAGCGCGGCAAGACCGGCTTCGCGCATCTCTTCGAGCACTTCTTCTTCAACGGCTCGGAGAATTACCCGCACGGCTTTCGCGAAGCGATGGACGACCTCGGCGCGAACAATCGCAACGGCACCACGTCCACCGATCGCACGAATTTCTTCGAAGATGTGCCTGTCTCCGCGCTCGAGCGCACGCTTTATCTCGACGGGTATCGCATGGGCTACCTCGCCGCGAACATCTCGAAAGAAATGCTCGAGCGCGAACGCGGCGTCGTGTCGAATGAAAAACGCCAGGGCGAGAATCAACCGTACGGCCGCGCGATGCAGCGCGCGATGGAGATCATCCATCCATTCGAACATCCGTACTCGTGGTCGACGATCGGCTCGCTCGACGATCTCGCCGCGGCGTCGCTCGACGATGTGAAGGAGTGGTACCGCACGTACTACGGCCCGAACAATTGCGTGCTCTCGCTCTCCGGCGACATCACGGTGGAGAAAGCACGCGAGCTGACGCAGAAGTACTTCAACGGCATTCCGCCGGGACCGGCGTTGGCGCGTGCTGAGGTTTGGATCCCGAAGCTCGAGCGAAACATTCGGGATGTGATGGAAGATCGCGTCGCGAACACGCGCATCTATCGCGTCTACCACGCACCGGCGTGGAAAGATCCATCGCTTCAGTACCTCAACCTCTTCGCCGAAGTGCTCGCGGGCTCCAAGAGCGCGCGACTCGATCGCAAACTCGTCTATGAAAAAGGTGTCGCCGTCGACGTCGGCGCGGGATTGTGGGATCGCGAGCTCGGATCCCTCTTCCTCCTCACCGTCACCGTCAAACCCGGTGCTGATCCCGCGGCCGTCGAAAAAGAAATGGACGCGATCGTCGCGGACGCGCTGAAAAACGGCCCGACCGCGGAGGAGATTCAACGCGCGCAGAGCCGACAACTTGCGAGCTTCGCGCGTGGCATCGAGCGACTCGGCGGATTCGGCGGACGCAGCGACGTCCTCGCGCAGAGCATGACCTTCGGCGGATCGCCCGACGCGTATCTCGCGCAACTCGAAACACTCGCGAAAGCCACGCCTGCCGACGTGCAGAAAACCGCGAAGCAGTGGCTCGAAGCGAATCACTCCACGCTCCTCGTCAATCCCTCGCCGGAACTGAAACCAGGAACGACCGCGCTCGATCGCAAAGTGCTTCCGGCGCTTGGTGGCGCTCCGGACGTAAAGTTCCCGACGCCGCAGCGCGCGACACTCTCGAACGGCATGAACGTCCTGCTGCTCGAGCGTCACAGCGCGCCGCTCGTCGATCTCACACTCGCCGTCGATGCCGGCCATTCCACCGACTCGCAGGCAAAAGCCGGTCTCGCATCGCTCACGCTCGATCTCATGGACGAAGGCACGGCGACGCGCGACACGTTCAAGATCTCCGACGATCTCGATTCTCTCGGTGCGCAGCTCACGACGTGGAACTCGCTGGATTACTCCTTCGTCCAGCTCAACGCCCTGCCGATGAACCTCGGTCCATCGCTCGACATCCTCGCCGACGTCGTGCTGCGTCCCGCGTTCCCCGCCGACAAAGTCAAACTCCTCACGCAGCAACGCGTGTCGCGCGTGCGTCAGGAACAATCGCAGCCGAACGCGCTCGCGCTGCGACTCGTCCCTCGCCTTCTCTACGGCGAGAACCACGTGTACGGCAAACCGCTCACCGGCACCGGCTATCTCGACACCGTCGGCACGCTCACGCGCGATGAAGTCGTCGAGTGGCACAAGAGCTGGTTCCATCCGAACAACAGCACGATCATCGTCGCCGGCGACGTGACGATGCAGAAGCTCGTGCCCGAGCTCGAGCGCGCATTCGGAACGTGGAAGCGCGGCGATGCGCCGAAGAAAGACATCGCCACGGTCGCACCGACCGCGGGCAAGCGCGTCTATCTCATCGACAAACCCGATGCACCGCAGTCCGTCATCGTTGCCGCACACGTCGCGAAGAAAGGTGGAACGG
>JBQCJC010000558.1:0-5642 GCA_051953135.1 Thermoanaerobaculia bacterium
GGCCGACGAGGATGTCGTCGTCGGGAAAGCGCAAGCGCACGTTGAGAAACTCTTCGGCTTCACCGCGAAAGATCGCGAGCACGCGATGCGATGGCGCATTCGCGAGCGGCTCGCGATGGTCGTAGTACAGCTCGAACTTCGATTTCGTTTCTTTCTTGTCGCTGAGCACCGCCGACGTGATCACGCCCTGCTTCGTGGCCATGATGCGCGCGAACTGGCGCAGTTCCGCATCTTCGGCGACGCGCTCCGCGCAGATGTCGCGCGCGCCGGCGAGCGCCGCGGCTTCGTCGGGAACTTCGTCGTTGAGAAATTGTGCGATCGGCGGAACCGCGCTGGCCGGTCCCCAGATCGCGTCAGCAAGCGGTTCGAGTCCGCGCTCTTTGGCGATGGTCGCGCGCGTGCGGCGCTTCGGCCGATACGGGAGATACAAGTCTTCGAGCGCGGTGCGGGTCTTCGCGTCGTGAATGAGTTTCGCGAGCTCGGGCGTGAGCTTGCCTTGTTCCTCGATTGATTTGAGGATCGCGGCGCGGCGATCGTCGAGCTCTTTCAATTCGGCGGCGCGATCGAGGATGGACTGGATCTGCACTTCATCGAGATTGCCGGTCGCTTCCTTGCGATAGCGCGCGATGAACGGCACGGTCGCGCCCTCTTTCGCGAGCTCGAGCGTGCGTTCGATTTGGATGGGACGAAGGTTCAGTTCCGCGGAGATCTGGGCAACGTGAGACATAAGGGGCGCGGAGTGTAATTCACCGCACCGCCAGTTCCCCAAGCACGTTCTTCGCGATCGCGGGAATCAGCGTCACATCATCTGCAGCGCCGCGCGTGAAAATCACGAGCACGTACTTTTTCCCGTTCGGCAATTCGAAGTACGCGGCGTCGTGGCGCACTTCGCTCGTCCATCCTGCTTTCGACCACAACTTTGCATCCGCCGGCAAGGCTTCGCCGATGAATTCCTTCACCTGATTTTCTTCTTCGCGCAACGGCGAGAGCGGTCGCGCGAGCAGCGTCATTTCCGCTTCGGCACCAGGCGCGCGGCGGCGCACGATCCACAACAGCAGTGATGCGGTTGCGTTCGACGTGAGCATGTTGCGATTCTCGCGATTCGTGCCGAGGACTTGCAGATCGACGCCGTACGGGCCGAAGCTCCACGGCTTCATCATCGCGCTCACGTTGTTCGCGTAGCCGAGTTTCTGGAAGCGCTTGTTGATCTCGCGACGCTTGTCGATGTACCTCGCGAGCGCGCGTCCCTGCAGCGATGGGCCGGGCGTGGTGTTCGCGAGGATGTCGACGATGTACGCGGTGGCGTCGTTGTCGGAGATGCTGATCATTTCGCGCAGTGCGCGATCGACGTCCGGCACGCTCTCTTTCTTCGTCGCGAAGGTGTCGGCCATGAAGAACAACTTGATGACCGATGCGGGATAGAACGGAGCATCGCCGTGAAAATCGGCGCGGCCGATGAGTTGCGGGTCGCTGAGGTCAAGGAGGGTGATGGCGAGATCGTCACTCTTGAGTTTCGGATACGCCTTGACCGACGCCTCCGCCGCCATCCGCAACTTCGTCTCCAGCGATGGATCGCGCGGGACGTCGAGAAATTGTTTGTAATCGCCGAACAGTGGGAACGCGATGAGTGCGAGAACGGCGAATCGCAGGATGCGCATGGCGCCAATCTTATTGCGGCAGCCGCGCGAGGAACATCTCCAACAGCGCATCCTCGGCGCACATCATGCCGTTCACCCACTCGACGATCTCACCATCGCGCTCGATCCAATGTCCTGGACACGCGCGCGGGCCGGTGCTTTCGTAGTAGTAACTGACCTCGATCAGCACGGGCTCATGGTCGCGGCGAAGAATGTCGACCGCGATCGACGGCAGGTTCAACGTGCGCGCGGTGTGAATCGCGAGACGCAACGCATCGCGATCGATCTCGTCGGGATTCGCGAGCAGAACGCCGCTGCCGCTCGCACGAAAATCATTCGGACGATTGGCACGTCGAAACGCGAACACGCGATTGCCGATGACGGTCACGCGCGTGTCGAACGCATTGTTCGCGACAAACTCCTGCAGCAGCACGCGTCCCTGCTCCGCCGGCTCGTGCGATGCCTGTCGAAACAATCGCCGCTTCCACACGCGCAGCGGTGACGAGAGATCGTTCACACCATTGCGAAAGAGGCGATGAATCCAGCGTCGCGCTTCGCCTCGCGTGCGCAGCAATCGCACGTTGTTCGAGCGATACCCGCTCGCGAGTTTGAGCACGAGTGGGAACTCGGCGCCGTCGATGAACATCATCGCGTCTTCGATGCGCCAGAACACGTGCGTACGCGGCATCGGCAGGCGCGCGGCGTCGAGCAGCATCGCCTGCGCGATCTTGTCGTCGAAGTGCCACGCCGATCGCCAGTCCGGAAACACGCGCAG
Source organism: Thermoanaerobaculia bacterium (assembly GCA_051953135.1). Lineage (GTDB taxonomy): Bacteria > Acidobacteriota > Thermoanaerobaculia > Gp7-AA8 > Gp7-AA8 > QHVT01. Next base: position 2,413 of record JBQCJC010000558.1, read on the forward strand.
ATCCGGCATCGTCTGCGCGAGCGTGAACGACAAGCGCTTGGCGTACTCGCGCACGCGTGCGATCGGCGGAACCCACCAGAGAAATCCATCGCACGTGCGCAGCACATCGATCATTCCCGGCGCACGCCAGTTCACTTCGATGACTTCGTGACCGGCGTTTCGCAGCGACGGAATCCAGCGATCGGAAAACGATTGTTCCGATCCGTCGCGCAGGCGAACGCGATCGGGATGTACGGCAATGCGAAACACGGATGGCGAATTCTAGCGACAGCGTCGCGACATCGCGACTGCTTCGTCGAGCTGGCGCGCGTGCTCGATCGCGAGATGTCGTTTCGCGATCTCGATCACTGCATCCGGTCCCGCGATCACGAGCTCGTGATACGCGCCCTCGCCTTCCGCATCGAGCCACAGCGCAAGCGGAAGACTTCCCCACTTCTCTATGAACGGACCCTCGTTCAGATCGGCCATCAGCGTCGCGGCATCTTCGGGCGACGCACACGCGAGTGCGGTCATGCGCGTGACGAATCGCGGCTCGAGCTTCGCGAGCGTTTCGCGTGCGATCGCCGAATCGCCGCGCCATTTCTCTGACATCGAGAAATGCACGCCGAGTCCTTCGAGCCATACGCCGAGGAGCGCGGCGCGAAACGAAGTCGAGGCATCGTACGGATGCGTGCGCCGCCACGACTTCTGCATGAGATGCGCGAACTCGTGGCGAAAGAGACGATCGATGCGATCGCGATTCTCGCTCGCCGTCGCATCGCCGTACGCGTTCTGCAACGCGGTTGCATCGAACACGATCGTCTGCGCATCGCGCGTCATCGCATCACGTTCGCCGTGGTTCTCGATGAGAATCGTGACGCGCGATGGCGGCTCCGCGGGCGCGTACTCGCGAGCCACAACCTCGGCGTGAGACGGCCACTCCCGCATGCGCGCGTCGATGAGCGCGCGCCACGCCTGCTCTTCCGGCGTGAATTGCGCGTTTGCATGCAGCGCAAAAATTGCAACGAGCAAAACGCGTTTCACCGGCGACGCTCCAGCGCGGACGCGACGAAGAGTGCGATCGCAATCGCCGCGAATGCAAACGTGATGATGCGATGAGCACCGTACAACAGCGGTGCGATCACGCCGATGACCACACCCGCGGCCGCGAGTGCATCGGCGCGCGGTGATTTCGTCAGCGGCACGCGCGGAACATCGCGCGCATCGGCGACGAACAGCGGCCGAAGCTTTCGCCAGTCCGCGATGAGCAGCGTGAGGTTCATCGCGAGCAGCACCGCGTTGACGTACGGCGTGCCGCGCCACTGCAGCGAGATCGTGACGACGAGAATGTTCGCGAGCATCGGCACGAGCATTACCGCGCCTAACGTCGAGAATCGCTGCGAGAGCAGCAGCAATCCGACGCCCACTTGCGACCAGCCGACGAAGCGCGCCCACATCGCGAGGCCGTAGGTCGCGAGGCGTTCTTCGAGCCATACCGGTCCGATGAAACCGGGAAAATCGCCGTGCGTGAGTTTCGCCATGCCCGACGTGAAGAACGTGATGCCGAGGAACAGGCGGATGGCGATGAGGACGAAGCGGCGCATGGTGCGCTGAATACGGCGCAACGGCATCGTTGGTTGCACTCGCTACAATCCCGTCACCGTGCACAGCGAAGTGTTGACGCTCACCGCATCCGACGGATACGCGCTCAACGCACGTCTGCTGCTGCCCGATTCACCGCCAACGCGTACGCTCGCGATGAATCCCGCGTTAGGCGTGCCGAAGGAGTTCTATCGCCGTTTCTGCGAGCGCGCGACGGAACTCGGCTACGCGGCGCTGTTGTACGACTATCGCGGCATCGGCGGATCGCGTCGCGGATCGCTGCGCGGATTCAATGCGACGTTTCGCGATTACGGCATCCTCGATATCGCCGCGGCAATCGAGTTCCTCACATCGCGATTTCCCGATCTCCCACTCCACGCCGTTGGCCACAGCGCCGGCGGTCAGCTCCTCGGGCTCGCGCACAATTGCAAGCGAATCTCACGCGCAACGCTCATCGCATGTTCGACCGGCACGTTGTCGCTGCTGCCGCGGCCGTTCCGCTATCTCGCGCGTTTCATGATGCAGGCTTCATCCCGATCACGACAGCGCTGCTTGGCTACGCGCCCGCGAAGAGCGTCGGATGGGGCGAAGACCTGCCGCGCAACGTCGCGCGCGAATGGGCTGCCTGGTGCAACGCGGATCGCTACTTCGCGAGTTTTTTCGGCAAGACGATTTCAACGCACTGGTATGACGACATTCGCGTTCCGATTCGCGCCATCGCGATGAGTGACGATCCGATCGCGAATCCGCGCACCGTCCCGGCGTTGCTGTCGATCTACACGAACGCGCCGAACGACGTGCGCTGGATCTCACCAGGTGACGTGAACGCGAAGTCCCTCGGACATCATGGGTTCTTCACGTCGAAGGGACGCGCGTTATGGGATGACGTGTTGCGTTAGATCCGTCGCATCACGACGATCGTCTTGTCGTCGCTCGCCGGTGTTCCCGCTTCGAACGCATGCACATCTTCGAGCACGCTCTGCGCGATCGACTGCAACGACGCGCGTGATGCGCGCGCAACGCTTTCGCGCAATCGCCCGTTGCCGAACTCCTCTTCGTTCGCGTTGTTCGCCTCGTTCAATCCGTCGGTGTAAAGAAACAACGTCGCGCCGCGCGCGAGCGTCACGCGGCGCTCTTCGCACCACGCATCCGCGAGAATCCCGATCGGTTGTCCCGTCGAATCGATCATCGCCACTTCGCCGTCGTGAATGAGGAGCGGCGGATTGTGTCCCGCGTTCACATAACGCAACTCGCCGGTCAGCGGGTTGTAGCGCCCGAAGAAAAACGTCACGTACTTGCGTCCGCCGGCCATGCGAAACAGCAGCGCGTTCAAGCGCGCGATGAGCGACGAGAGATCGGGCTCGATCGGCGCGGCGACGCGCAGCGCGGCCTGAATGCTCGACATGATCAGCGCCGCGGAGACGCCTTTGCCCGACACGTCGCCGATCGCGATGCCGAGCTCTCCGTTCGGCAGCTCGAGGAAATCGTAGTAATCGCCGCCGACTTCGAAGCACGGAATCGAGCGCGCATCGAGCGAGACGCCGCGCATGTCGCTCGGCGGTTTCGGGAGCAGTCGGCTCTGAATCTCGCGGCCGAGGAGCAGTTCCTGCTCCATGCGCTTCTTTTCGAGCGCGGCCATGTGCAGCGTC